>NZ_JBHXRW010000006.1:0-202433 GCF_042716635.1 Streptomyces sp. NPDC058664
GAGCTGTGCGGCGTCACGCTGGCCCGTGCGCACGCGCGGTCCGGCGACCGGATCGCGATCGCCGCGTACCTGGGCAGCGGCGACTCCTTCGACCGGGCCCTCGCCACGTTCGCGGAAGCCTACGCCGACCAGAACGAGCGCGACCACCAGGCCCTCGTCGACGCCGTAGCCGCGGGCCGGCTGCCCGCGGAGGAACTGCCGACGACCTGACCGGGGGAAGGGGCCCCGGGGCCTGTGGAACCGCTGCCTTCCGGGGAACCCCTCATCAGGTCACCGCTCGGTGGGCGAGCTGTCGTTCGCCCCGTCCGTAGGTGCACGGCCTTGCAGCCGGCGGCCCTCCTGGACTGCTCCCACCAAGAGTCGGGCAGCCACGCCGATCAGCAGCAGGTTGGCCACCATCTGACCCATGACCAGCAGCCGCGCGGGTTCGCTGCGCGGGCTGATGTCGCCGAAGCCGACCGTGCTGAACACCGTCATCGTGAAGTACAGGGCGTCGGTCCGCGACAGCGATTCGCTGAAACTCTCCGGCGCGCTGTGCGCCAACAGGTAGTAGGTCGCGGCGAACAGCAGCAGGAAGAGGGGAAGCGCCGTCGCCAACGCGGTCAAGGCCCGAAGACCCGGCCGGGCGGAACGCATGATCGTGCGCACCTGCCAGACCAGGAGCGCGGCCACCACCACGCCACCACCCAGGAGCGCCAAGACGGTGGCCGCCGTGAAGGCCGAGTCGAGGGGCAGCACGTAGTAGGCAGCCAGGAGGACCGCCAGTGTCAGAAGAGAACGCACCGTGGTGAGTAGAGCCGCTCGACGGCCGTGTGGATCCCTGCCCACGTTTCCCCTCTCGGTCGTACAGGATGCCGTGACCGCGCTACTGCGCCTGCCAGAGGGCAGTCACACTCTGCCGGGCGATTCCGATGCCGTACGGCAGGCGCACCACGAGGTCACCGGCCCGGCGGCGCCGACGTCAATCACGCACCATGGCCTCACCCGGACATCGATAGGTGACCTGTTACGGGCGATCCGGGAGGCTCCGGCCAAGATCCGGACCATACCCGGACCACGACGCCGGCCGACGGCACTACGACGGTCGTTTCTTCAGGTCGCCACCAGTGCTGCTGGTGTCGTACTCGCCGAAGAAGCTCGGGTTCTTCCAGGGACACAAAGAGAGGCGCCTGAACTGGTCTTTTGCCCACCAGACGCCAGACGCAGCCTCATCCATCACAGCAGTCGACCCGCGCCGGAACTCCCGGCCCCGTCCAGGAACTTGGCGTAGAAGCGGAAGAGGACCTCGACGCTCCGGCCGGCCCGGCCGGCGGGCGCACTCGGCCGGGTCGACGCCGGAGTGCAACCAGAAGGAGACTCCGGCGTGCCGAAGGTCGTAGGGCCTCTCGGCCAGACCTGAGGCGCGCTCCAGACGTGTCAGGCCGTACTCCCCGGCCCGCGCCCACGTGACGCCGTATGCCGATGCATCTACATAGTTCCCCTTCCCGGTCCGAAATAGCCAACCGTCCTGTGCCACGCCGAAACGTTCGATGGGGGTGGCGAGCGCACGGACGAACTGCGGCGGGATGGGCACGGGCCGCTTAGAGGTCCTCACAAAGGCGTTGGACGTGTCGGTGGGTGATCAGGCAGGTAGCGGGGCCGAGGAAAACCTCGTGGATGTCGTCGCGTCGTTCCCCTCGGACGCGTAGGCGCCGGAAGCCGTGAAGCCAGGCGATCGTCCGTTCGACGACCCAGCGGTGGACGCCGAGGCCGGAGCCGTGCGGGACGCCTCGGCGGGCGATCGCGGGTTTGATGCCCTGGGCCCAGACGAGGCGGCGGTACTTGTCGTGGTCGTGGCCGCGGTCGGCCAGCAGAATGTCGGGGCGTCGTCGCGCTTTGTCCGTCCCTGGGCGGGAGGTTTCGTGATGATGTCCTGGGCAACCCGGTTCCGGTTCTCGAAGTACCTCAGTGATTCCCTGTGGCTGACGCCGATGCTCGGGATGGTCCTCGGGGCGCTCCTCGCCCAGTGGGCCGTCGTGGTGGACGGTACCGGCGCACTGCCGTCGACCTGGACCTACGCCGAGTCGACCGCCAGCAGCGTGCTGAGCTCGATCGTCGGAGCGATGATCGCCCTGGTGGGCTTCGTGGTCACGATCGGCGTCCTGGTCGTCCAACAGGCCACCGGCACCCTGTCCCCGCGCTACATGCGAATCTGGTACCGGAGCTACCTTCAGAAAGCCGTCCTTGCCACGTTCACCGCCACCTTCTCCTTCGCCTTCTTCCTCCTGACCTCGATCGGGGCGGAGACAGTGCCGGACCTCGGCATTACCCTGGCCGGCCTGGGCGGCGCCGTCAGCCTCGTGCTCCTGCTCGTCTACCTGAACCGCTTCGCCCACAGCCTGCGGCCGGTCGCGACCGCTGCCATCGTCGGGCGCATGGGCCAGCGCCTGATCGCCGAGCTGACGGCAGCGGACCGCAACGCGACCGCCTTCCACAGCCGGACGCTGCCCCCAGGACCGGCGACCCCCGTCTCCGCCACACGCGCCGGCGCCATCCAAGCCATCGATGTGGGCGGGCTGATCGCCCTCGCGGCCCACCACGAGTGCACGATCGTCCTGACCCACCCGGTCGGGGACTTCCTGCCGCCCGGAGCCACCCTCGCGCGAATCCACGGCGGAACCACCCGCCCAGCCCCCCGCCGCGTGCGAGGAAAGATCGCCCTCGGCGTCGAGCGCACCATCGAGCAGGACCCGGCCTTCGCCTTGCGAGTCCTCGTCGACATCGCCACCCGCGCACTGTCCCCCGCCGTCAACGACCCCACCACCGCCATCCAGGTACTCGACCACATCGAAGCGTTCCTCCACACCCTCGACAGCGCCACACTGCGCAAGCGCCATGTCGTCACTGACGAACGAGGCAGGGCTCTGCTGGTCGTGCCGGACCGGTCGTGGGAGGACTACCTCCAGCTCGCCGTCAGCGAGATCCGCGACTTCGGCGTGACGTCCGTCCAGGTGTGCCGCCGGATCAGGGCACTGCTGGACAGGCTCCTGGAGACCGTACAAGCCGGGAACCGGGCCGCGGTCGAGACGGAGCTCCACCGACTGGACGCCGCGGTCGAGCGGACGTTCGGAGATCCGGACCAGCGTGCCTTCGCCATGACGGGCGACCGTCAGGGCATCGGTACCGGCGCAGATGAAGACGACGCGCAGGAGGGTCAGGGCTCGCCGCAGGACGGTCCCTGAAAACGCACCGAACCACGACACGCGCGGCCCGACGACGCTCTCTCCATGATGTCGTTCGTCGCCCGCGGTTCATCGGCCGGAGGATCCCGCCGAACCGTGCGCGACCCCGACGTCTCACTGTTCCACCCCCAACCAAGTCCCGACCAAAGCTGTTCATTCGAGGCGGCCGCGTCTCGCTCCGGCATGAGCGTGCACGCAGGTCAGAACGTCCGTAAGGTCGATATATGGATATGGCGCAGGAGAACCATGCTCCCTGCGCTGACCGCAGCCATGCCCGATCCGGTCAGGAGACGACCGGGTAGGGCGAGTTCCTTCGTAACCCGTAGCCCCGCGCACAGTGTGAGGACCGGCCAGGAGGTAAGGACGATGTCGCAGTCGCACCTTTCCGGCGCACCGGCGCATGCTCGGCGATCGGCCCGGCTGGCGTTGGTCTGCGCGCTGGGCGCGGTGGTGGCGTTGGTGGCAGCGGGCGGCGCCGGCGGTCTGCTCATCCTGGTGGTCGGGGTGGTCGGCTCGGTGCTCACGGGCATGGGTACGTGGTGGGCGCTGTCTCGGCGTGGCGCGGTTCGAGTGGCCGGGGCGCTACTGATGGTGGCCGCGCCGGTGGCCATCCTGGTCATCTACGCCTGGGCTGATGTGTGGCTCACGGCGCTGATCGCCATCGCGTTGTGGGCAGCCGCTGTGGTGTGCGGACGGTCGGCGCTGCGCGCGGTGCACCAACCCCAGGGGATGCAGGCGGTTGCCGCGGGCCCCCGCCCCCGGCGTCCAGTGCTGATCATGAACCCGAAATCGGGCGGTGGCAAGGTCGGCCGGTTCGGCCTGGTCGAGAAGGCCGAGGCGCTGGGCGCCCGGGTGGTGCTGCTGGACACGGCGGTCAAGACGGACGTCGCCGCCCTCGCCCGTCAGGCGGTGGCCGAGGGCGCGGACCTGCTCGGGGTGGCGGGCGGTGACGGCACTCAGGCCCTTGTGGCCGAGGTGGCCGCCGAGCACGACCTGCCGTTCCTCGTGATATCCGCGGGCACCAGGAACCACTTCGCCATGGACCTCGGCCTGGACCGCGAGGACCCGGCCCGGTGCCTGGACGCACTGACCGACGGGGAGGAACTCCGGATCGACCTGGGCATCGTGGGCGGCCGCACCTTCGTCAACACAGCCTCGTTCGGCATCTACGCGGAGATCGTGCAGCGTCCGGACTATCGGGATGCCAAGGCAGACACAGCACTGGACGCACTGCCCGACCTCCTGCTCGGATACGCCGGTCACCCTCTCGACGCGGTGACGGACGACACGCGCCTGGAGTCCCAGCAGGCGCTGCTGATCAGCAACAATCCCTACGACGCCCCAGAACCGATGACCCTGGGCGGCCGCAGACCCCGGCTCGACCTCGGAGCGCTGGGTCTCGTCGGGATCCGGGTGACCAACGCGGCCCAGGCGGCCGACGTCGCGCTCCTGGGTGCCAGGGCGGCCGGCCTCCACGAACTGACCTCCCACCAGATCGTCATCAGGTCTGACGCGGAGAGCCTCCCGGTCGGCGTGGACGGAGAGTCCCTGACCATGCCCGCACCCGTCACCTGCTCCATCCGCCCCGGCGCGTTGCGCGTACTGGTACCAAGGCTTCGCCCGGGGGGCCCGGCGGCCAGTCCGCCCATGGACTGGCGCGAGGTCTTCACACTGGCCCTCGGCCGGACACAGCCGGGCGAGGCAGCGGAGGGCCGGCCCGGCGGGGCGCCTGTCTCGTGACTCCGAGTGCATCACCCCCGGACAGCCGTCAGCAAGATCCGGTAGATCCACGTGGAGGACTTCACGATGCCCGCACCGGTGAGGTCCGGCGGCGTCAGGGGGCTGGGCGGCGTGACCATCGCCGGCGACAGCCCCAGCCGGCTGCTGCGCAGCGCGCAGCCATCCCGCTGCCGGGAATGCGGCAACCGCATCGACCGGCACGCCACGAGCGGCCACCAGCACGTCGGCCTTCATCCCGCCGAAATGCCGTCGGCTCTGGCTCCCGCCCGGCACCGCTGGCACCTGGTCACCGGCGTCGCCCACCCCTGTCTGCGGTCGACCTCGCCGTGTACGACCTGAGCGGCATCCCCTACCGGGAACAGGTGCGCTGGCGCACTCAACGCTGTCCGGCCCATGCGGCGACACCCGGTGCAGCGGACCTCGCCCTGTCCGACTGGGAGCCTTTCGATCCCCTGCTTCACCGCGAGTACCTGGCCACCCGGCTCCCCGAGGAGCCGCGCCGACGCGGCTGAACCCGCACACGCCACAAGGTCCCACCCGCCCCACGCCCATCCCCCGATTCGGAGTACGCACCGTTGTTCACCCCCACCGACGAGCAGGCACACGCAGCCGACCGCTTCAACGCAGGCCATCACATGGCCCTTCAGGCCGGGGCCGGGACCGGCAAGACCTCCACACTCGCCCTGCTTGCCCACGGCGCCAAACGCCGAGGGCCGCTACCTCGCATACAACCGCGCCATCGCCCAAGAAGCCGCCTCACGCTTCCCCTCCACTGTCACCTGCAAGACCGCCCACGCACTGGCTTATGCGGCTGTCGGCCACCGACACTCCCGTCGGCTCGGTGTCCCCCGCCGCCCCGCCTGGTGGACAGGGCAAGTCCTAGGGATCAACCGTCCCGTCCATATCGCCGGGAACATTCTGAACCCCACCACCCTGTCCAACGCCGTCCTGCGCACGGTGACCCGCTTCTGCCATTCCGCAGACGCCGCGTTCACACCACGCCACGTCCCGCTCCTGCGCGGAATCGACGCCACCGATCAGCATCAGGAGCTCGCTGATCTGGTACTCCCTTTCGCCGAGACGGTCTGGGCCGACCTGCAGAATCCGGACGACGGGGCGGTCCGATTCGGCCCCGACCACTTCCTCAAGATCTGGTCCATGACCAATCCGAAGATCCACGCCGACTTCCTTTTCCTCGACGAGGCCCAGGACACGAACCCCGTCATCGAGCAGATCTTCAACGGCCAGCGGGAACACGCCCAGCTCGTCATGGTCGGGGACTCCGCTCAGGCCATCTACCACTGGCGCGGCGCCAAGGACGTCATGACCGGTTTCGAAGGAACGCACCTCACGCTCTCCCATGTCCTTTCGATTCGGACCCGGTCTCGCAACGGAAGCCAACAGGTGGCTTGCCCTCGCCGAATCGCCACTGCGTCTCAGCGGCAGCACCACCAGATCCACCGATCTCGGTCCGGTCGCCGCCCCCGACGCAGTCCTGTGCCGGACCAACGTGGGGGCAATACACCATGTGATGGCTCTCCTGTCCTACGGCAGCCGGGTCGCGCTTGCGGGAGGCGGAGAGAGCCTCCGTTCCCTCGCTCTCGCCGCCCAGCAGCTCCAGGAGGGCCGCCCCACAAGCCACCCCGAACTCGTCCTGTTCCCCACCTGGGGAGCCGTTCAGGACTACGCCGCGTACGACCCGTCCGGACGAGACCTCCAGCCCTTGGTGGACCTCGTGGACACCCACGGGACCCCGGCCATCCTCGCCGCCGTCGGCCGGCTCAGCCACGAACTCAACGCCGAGATCACCGTGTCCACGGCTCACAAGGCCAAAGGACGGGAGTGGAACAGCGTGAAGATCGCCGACGACTTCATGCCTCCCCAGGACACCGCCGAGCAGGATGACAGGGGACGGCCTGTGCCGGGGCCGATCGACGTAGGCGAAGCACGCCTCGCCCGCGTCGCCGTCACCCGCGCCAGCCACCGGCTTGACCTCGGCAGCCTGTCCTGGATCAACGAACACTTTCAGGGCCGATCCTGAGGGTGTCAGCCCCGCGTGCAGACCTTCGAGTCGGGGTGACGAACCTCTCGGGAAGACTCGCCTGACGACCAGGACCACGTCGAAGAAGGGCAAACGATCTTGGTGCCAACTATCCCTCTTTTGCGCCAACCATAAATCTTCGTCACAGCCTTCTACCGGCGTACCCGGGGCATGCCCAGGCCTATCCAGGAGATGATCTCGCGCTGGATCTCGTTGTTGCCGCCGCCGAAGGTGAAGATGACGGCCGAGCGGTAGCCGCGTTCCAGTTCGCCGTGGAGGACCGTGCCCGCCGACCCCTCCTTGAGGGCGCCTGCGGCGCCGACGACCTCCATGAGGGCCGCGTAGGCGTCCCGGCGGGCCTCGGAGCCGTAGACCTTGACGGCGGAGGCGTCCTGCGGGGTGAGGGTGCCGTGCTGAACGGCGCTCACCATCTGCCAGTTGAGGAGTTTCATCGCGTCGAGCCGGACGTGGGTGCGGGCGAGGGAGCGACGGACCCAGGGCAGGTCGATGACGCGGCGGCCGTCGGTGAGCGGGGTGGCGGCGGCCCAGCGCTGTACGTCGTGGAGCGCGCGGATCGCCATGGTGCCGTGGGCGGCCAGGGTGACGCGCTCGTGGTTGAGCTGGTTGGTGATCAGGCGCCAGCCCTTGTTCTCCTCGCCGACGCGGCGGGAAGCCGGGACCCGGACGTCGTCGTAGTAGCTGGCGGTCGTGTCGTGCGAGGCGAGGGTGTTGATGATCGTGCACGAGTAGCCCGGGTCGGTCGTCGGGACGAGGAGCATGGTGATGCCCTTGTGGGGCGGCGCGTCGGCGTCGGTGCGGACCGCGAGCCAGACCCAGTCGGCGGTGTCGCCGTTCGTGGTCCAGATCTTCTGGCCGTTCACCGTGTAGTGGCCGGTGGTCTCGTCGCCCTCCCGTACCGCGCGCGTCTTCAGGGCCGCGAGGTCGGTGCCCGCGTCGGGCTCGCTGTAGCCGATGGCGAAGTCGAGTTCGCCGGAGAGGATGCGGGGCAGGAAGTACGCCTTCTGCTCCTCGGTGCCGTACCGCATGATCGTCGGTCCGACCGTGTTCAGCGCCATGAGCGGCAGGGGCACGCCCGCCTGCGCGGCCTCGTCGAAGAAGATGAACTGCTCCATGGGGGTCAGCCCGCGTCCCCCGTACTCGGTCGGCCAGCCGACCCCCAGCCAGCCGTCGGTGCCGAGCCGGCGCACGGTCTCCCGGTAGAAGCGCTTCTGCGCGGCCGGGTCCGCGTAGCGGGTGTGGACGTCGTCCGGGACCAGCTCGGCGAAGTACGTACGCAGCTCGGCGCGCAGGCGGTTCTGGGCGGGCGTGTATTCGAGGTGCATGAGGCCTCCCGTGGCGGCGGTCCTGCGGCGTCCTCGGTGCGGTGAGACGCGCGACGGCGGCCACGGTAGAACGTGTTCCATAAATGCGGAAGCCTCGGGGCGGCTCCGGACAGCCCGTCGCCCCGGATCGGTACCTTCGGATCCGGGGCGACGGGGTAGGTGCTGAGGAGGGTTCCTGGACCGGGCTCGGGCCGGTCTACGGCAGGAGCTCGTCCATGGAGGCGCGACCCTTCTCCGCCATGCGGCGTTCCGCCCAGGCGAGGCTCTTCGGATTGACGTCACGGCCGGAGGCGAGGACCAGGTCCTCCGCCGTGAACTCGCCCTCCGAACCGGCGTGCAGCAGCCGGTCGGGCGTCGGGAAGTCCCCCAGGGACGTCTTGTCGGGCTCAGCGTTCATGCCGCCTCCTACGTATTCTTCCGGCACTGGCCATTCTCGTGTCCGGTCACCCGGAGCGCATCCGGGCGGGTGGAGAGCGCCGCGGCCGGACAGGCGGCGAGGCGGCCGCCACCGGGCGCTCCCAGGCGCCGGGGCGACCGCGTCCCGGCGCCCGGCCGGGGCGGTGGGCGGCCCGTCGCGCGGGCCCGCCATCCCTCCGCCCCGCCGCCCCCTCCGCACTGCCGTCCCCTCCGCCCCGCCCGTACCACCCGTAACCCCCGCCCCGGCGGCATCCCCGTCGGCGAGGCGAACTCGCGCCACGCCGTGTCACCGCCATGGCGTCGGCGGGGTGCGGGTTCGACAATGGGGAGGATGACCGATGACGACCGGCATACGCGCAACGGCGAGATCGGGCCCGCCGAGTGGCTCGCCATGAACCGGGCCGGCAGCTTCGACTGGGATCTCGACACGGGCACCATCGATGTCGACGCGTCCGGGCTGCTGGTCTTCGGGCTGACCCCGGACGCCTACGACGGCCGTCCGGCGACGCTGGTCGAACGTCTCGCCCCCGACGAGCGGGTCAAGCTGGAAGAGGTCGTACGGCGGGCCGTCACCGGCGGAGAGGTCTCGTACACCGCGCACTTCCCCATCCCGCAGGACGACGGGCCACCCCACTGGACGCAGGTGCAGGCCCGTATCCTGCGCTCGCCCGACGGATGGGCCCGGCGGATCGTCGGCATCGTGCGGGACACCACCGCCGAGGTCACCCGCTTCGCCTTCGTGCAGGAGCTGGAGAAGCGGCGCGAGGTGCAGACGAGCATCGTCGAGCGAACGACGAACGCCCTGTCGCGCGCGGTGACGGTGGACGACGTGACGGCCGCGCTGACCGGTCCCGGCGGACTCGCCCGGCTCGGTGCGGACGGGCTCGCGCTCGGGCTCGTCGAGAACGGCTCGCTCAACATCATCGCGCTCAGCGGCGAGTCCCTCGACGTACTGAGCGACCTCCGGATCCGCCGCCTTGATCGAGGGCTGCCGCTGGCCGAGGCCGTGCTGAGCGGGCGGCCCCGGTTCGTCTCCTCGTTCTCGTCGCTCGGGCGGGACTTCCCCGAGCTCGCCCCCTACCTGGCCCACCTCGACTTCCGGGCCGCCTGCTATCTGCCGCTGGTGGCGCAGGCACGGTCCCTCGGCGGCATGGCCCTGTTCTACCGGGGCCGCACCTCGTTCAACGCCGACGAGCGCAACCTCGCGCTCGGCCTCGCCGCGATCGTCGCCCAGTCGCTCCAGCGGGCGATCCTCTTCGACGAGGAGCGGGAGCTCGCGACGGGGCTCCAGGCGACGATGCTGCCCCGCCGCATCCCGGAGATCACCGGCGGTGAGATCGCCGTCCGCTACCACGCGGCCTGGAGCGGCCGGCAGGTCGGCGGCGACTGGTACGACGTGATCCCGCTGCCCCGGGGCCGGGTCGGGATCGTCGTGGGCGACGTGCAGGGGCACGACACGCACGCCGCCGCGATCATGGGACAGCTGCGGATCGCCCTGCGCGCGTACGCGGGCGAGGGGCACGCCCCGTCGACGGTCCTGGCCCGGGCCTCCCGGTTTCTCGCCGAACTGGACACCAACCGCTTCGCCACCTGCACATACGCCCAGGTGGACCTGGGCAGCGGCACGCTGCGGGCGGTGCGGGCCGGGCATCTGGGGCCGCTGATCCGGCACATCGACGGCCGGGTCGGACAGCCCAATCTGCGCGGTGGGCTGCCGCTGGGGCTCGCCACCGTCTTCGGGGACGAGGAGTTCCCCGAGACCCGGCTCGACCTCGTGCCCGGGGAGACCCTCGTGCTGTGCACGGACGGTCTCGTCGAACAGCCCGGCTCGGACATCGAGGCCGGACTCGTCGCGCTCTCGGAGGCGATCAGGACCGGTCCGCCGCAGGCTGAGGCGCTCGCCGACCACCTGTCCGAGCGGCTGTGGGAGCGCTGGGGCTCGGGCGACGACGTGGCGCTCCTCGTGCTGCGGCGCAGCCCCGACCCGGGGACGCCGAAGGCGCCGCGCATCCACCAGTACATCCACCAGGCCGACCCGCAGGGCCTCTCGGACGCGCGCGCGGCCGTCGGGCAGGCGCTGCGCGACTGGGGCATGCCGGAACTGGCCGACGACGCCGAACTGATGACGGGCGAGCTGCTCGTCAACGTCCTGCTGCACACCGAGGGCGGTGCGGTGCTGACCCTCGAAGTGCTGCCCGAGCCGGTGCGGCGGGTACGGCTCTCGGTGCAGGACCGGTCGAGCGCCTGGCCCCGGCGGCGCACCCCCGGCGAAGCCGCCACCTCGGGGCGCGGGCTGATGCTGCTCGACGCGCTCGCCTCCCGGTGGGGGGTCGAGCCGCGCGGCGAGGGCAAGGCGGTGTGGTGCGAGATCGGGCCCGTACAGGTGCCGGCCGACACCGCCCCGAACGGTGCCTGAGAAGGAGCGTCATGGATCCCGTGGCCGCGCTGAACCGGATCGCGTTCCTGCTCGAGCGTGCGCGGGCGCCGGGATACCGGGCGAAGGCGTTCCGTACGGCGGCGGGCGCGGTCGCCTCCCTGCCGGAGGGCGAGGCCGCGCGGCGGGCGGACGCGGGCACCCTGGAGTCCGTGAAGGGGATCGGGCCGAAGACGGCGGCCGTGGTGCGCGAGGCGCTGGCGGGGCGGGTGCCGGAGCACCTGGCCCGTCTGGAGAAGGAACTGGAGGAGTCGCTGCGGTCCGGGCCCGGGAGCGGCGGTGAGACGCTGCGGGCGGCCCTGCGCGGCGACTGCCACCTCCACTCGGACTGGTCGGACGGCGGTGCCACGATCGAGGACATGGGCCGTGCGGCGGCGGCGCTCGGCCACGAGTGGGCGGTGCTGACCGACCACTCGCCCCGGCTCACGGTGGCGCGGGGCCTGTCGCCCGAGCGGCTGCGGGAGCAGCTGGACGTGGTGGCCCGGCTGAACGAGGAGTGGGCGCCGTTCCGTCTGCTGACCGGGATCGAGTGCGACATCCTGGAGGACGGCTCGCTGGACCAGGAGCCCGGACTGCTCGACCGTCTGGACCTGGTGGTCGGTTCGGTCCACTCGAAGCTCCGGACGGACGCGAGGACGATGACCCGGCGCCTCGAACGGGCGGTGCGCGACCCGCTGATGGACGTGCTCGGGCACTGCACGGGCCGTCTGGTGGCGGGCGGGCGGCTGCGGCCGGAGTCCGAGTTCGACGCGGAGCGGGTGTTCGCCGCGTGCGCGGAGGCGGAGACGGCCGTCGAGATCAACAGCCGCCCCGAGCGGCTGGATCCGCCGCGCCGGCTGCTGCGGCTCGCGGTGGCGGCGGGCACGTACGTCGCGGTGGACACGGACGCGCACGCCCCCGGCCAGCTGGAGTGGCAGATCCTCGGCTGCGCGCGGGCGGAGGAGTGCGGGGTACCGGAGGACCGGGTGATCAACACCTGGCCGGTGGAACGCCTGCTGGAGTGGACGGCGGGCTGAGCCCGGCCGGGGCGGCCTGGGTCCGGCCGGGGGCGGCGGCCTGAGCTCCAGCCGGAGAGGCCGCCTGAGCCCCGGTCGAGGGCGGCGGCCTGAGCCCCGGCCGGGGAGGGACCGCCCTCGGGTTCAGGCGCGCTGCCAGACCGTGGTCGCGTTGCAGAACTCGCGGATGCCGTGGCCGGAGAGTTCCCGGCCGTATCCGGAGCGCTTGATCCCGCCGAAGGGCAGCGCCGGGTGCGAGGCGGTCATGCCGTTGACGAAGACGCCGCCGGCCTCCAGGTCCCGGACGAAGAAGGCGAGGTCCTCCGGTGAGCGGGTCCAGACGTTGGAGCTGAGTCCGAACGGGGAGTCGTTGGCGACGGCCACCGCCTCCTCGATGTCGGCGACCGGATAGACCGTGGCGACCGGGCCGAAGGTCTCCTCCTGGTGGATCCGCATCTCCGGGGTGATGCCGGTGAGGACGGTGGGCTGGTAGTACCAGCCGTTCCCGAGCGCGGGGGATTCGGGGCGGTGGCCGCCGCACAGGACGGTGGCGCCCCGCCGTACCGCGTCGTCGACGAGTTCCTCCAGGTCGGTCCTGCCCCGCTCGGTGGCGAGCGGCCCGACGTCGGTGGACTCGTCGAGGGGGTCGCCGACGCTCAGGGCGTTCATGGCGGCCGTGAAGCGCTCGGAGAAGTCGTCGTACACGTCCTGGTGGACGATGAACCGCTTGGCGGCGATGCAGGACTGCCCGTTGTTCTGTACGCGCGCGGTGACGGCGGTCTTCACGGCACCGACGATGTCGGCGGAGGGCATGACGATGTACGGGTCGCTGCCGCCGAGTTCCAGGACGGTCTTCTTCACCTCGTCGCCCGCGACGGCGGCGACGGCCCGGCCCGCCGGTTCGCTGCCGGTGAGGGTGGCGGCGACCACCCGGGGGTCCCGCAGCACCGCCTCGACGTCGCTCGAGCCGATGAGGAGGGTCTGGAAGCAGCCCTCGGGGTATCCGGCGCGGCGGAAGAGGTCGCCGAGGTAGAGCGCGGTCTGCGGCACGTTGGAGGCGTGCTTGAGGAGGCCGGTGTTGCCCGCCATGAGGGCGGGCGCGGCGAAGCGGACCACCTGCCAGAGCGGGAAGTTCCACGGCATGACGGCGAGGATCGGGCCGAGGGGCCGGTAGTGGACGCGGGCCACGTCCGCGCCGGAGTCCTGGACGTCGCTCTCGGCCGGGTGCTCGTCGGCGAGGAGTTCCTCGGCGTTGCCGGCGTACCAGCGCATGGCCTTGGCGCACTTGCCGGCCTCCGCGCGGGCGGCGGTGATCGGCTTGCCCATCTCCACGGTCATGGTGCGGGCGATGTCCTCGGTGTCCTCGTCGAGGAGGTTCGCGGCGGCACGCATGAGGCGGGCGCGGTCGGCGAAGGAGGTGGTGCGGTACTGGCGGTACGCCTCGTGCGCGGCGGCGATCCGTCGCTCGACCTCCTCGGGCCCGTGGGCCTCGTAGGTGCGCAGCGTCTCGCCGGTCGCGGGGTTCACGGTGGCGATGCCCATGACCTGTCTCCTCCTGTCATCGGCCCCCGTCTGCAACCTTCCGCCAAGCACGGCGGAGCGCAACAGGGACGGGGCGGTGGGGTGACCCGGATCGGGGCCGGGGGGACGCGACCCGGTCAGGCGGTCAGCCAGGCCAGCGCGCCGGAGAGGTGCGCGCGGAAGGCCGGGTCGCGGTACGTCTCCGGGGCGTGGCCGAGGGCGGTGAAGAAGAAGCGTCCCCGGTCCACCTGGCGGCACCAGACGAGCGGGTGGTCGTCGCCGTGGGTGCCGCCGCGGTAGGTGGACTCGTCGGCCCGGGCGAGGATCCGTACGCGGTCGGGGCCGGTCTTCGCACCGGTCCCCCGCGGGTCGGAAGTGAAGTTGTACCACTCGTCGGTCCGGGCCCAGCGGTCCGGGAGCGGGGCGGTGGCGGGGTGGTCGTGGTCGTCGACGAGGACGATGCCCGGCTGGATCTCGGGGTGGCCGTCGAAGCGGGTGCCGAGCAGGTCGCCGTAGAAGGGCCAGTCCGGCTCGGCGTTCGCCGCCGCGTGGACGGCGAGGACGGCCCCGCCGCCCCTCAGGTACGCCTCGAAGGCGGCGCGCCCCTCGGGCGTCAGGACGTTCCCGGTCGTGGACAGCAGGACGACGACGGCGCAGCCTGCCAGGCGCCCGGGGGTGAAGGCGCCTGGGTCCTCGGTGACCTCGGCCGGCCGTCCGAGGTCATGGGCCAGCTCCGCGAGCGCGGCGGCGCCGTCGGGGATCGACTCGTGGCGGTAGCCGGTGGTGCGGGTGTAGATCAGGACGTCTGCGGTGGACACGCGGTCGACTCCAGAACGAGGGAAACAAAAGGACGGTAAGCGCTTTCTACCAGATGGCGACCGTCGCCACCGAAAACCCCGGGCCGCAGCCCCCGCCGCTCCGGCACACTGCCCCGATGACGACGATCGACACCCCCGCGTCCGCCCACGCCCGCAAGGCCCTCGCCCATGTGGCCGACCGTTCCGCCGGAGACCCGCTCGACCCCTCCCTGCGGGTCACCCTCAACTTCCATCCGCACTTCCTCCACCGGCTCGCGGACGAGGGCGTCTACCGCTCGCAGTTCGTCACCGGCACGAGCAACGGCGGCCTCACCGCCCATCCCGGCGGAGACCGCCGGCGCTGGGAGAGCCGCATCTTCGGCGGGGCGTACGACGAGGCCCCCGCGGACACGCGCCCGGTCTACGGCGCACTGAACTTCCGCCGCCGCCCCTTCGGCGCCGCCCCCCCGCTTCGGCTCCGCCCATCTGCGGCTGACGGCCGCCGCCCTGGAGCGGGCGACCTTCTGCTACCCGGACAGCTTCCTGGAGCCCACCGACTTCGGCGTGGCGTCCCGGATGGGTCTGATCGCCCTCGCCGAGGCCGACGACGCGGACCCGCTCGACGACTACATCGAGGCGCAGGTCCACGGGCCGACGGCGATCGGGCGCGACGTGGAGGCGCTGGTCCTCGACCCGAGCCACCGGGGCACGGAGGTGGAGGCGGCCGCCCGCCGGCTGCCGTGTCCCGTCGAGTGGCACGGCGGCTTCCGGCTCTCCGTCACCGAACTGCGGCGCCACCCGGACTTTCGCGGTCCCGAGTACGTGGAACTGGGCACCCTCCTGGCGGTCGACGGGTGGCTCGACCCCCGGATCGTGCAGGAGGCGGCGGGTTCGGGGCGGTACGACCCGCAGGACGTGAAGAAGGTCTGGCACTGCCTGGCCCGCTTCGGGGCGACCGCCGACCACTGAGCGGGCGCCCGGCCTCGCCGCCTGTTTCCGTACGTGATCCGTTGTCGCATCGGATACATCTCTGTACCTTTTGGCGCGCCGTGCCCCACCCGCTCACCGAGGAGCCGTCATGAGCACCGTGCCTCCCGCGCTCGCCGCCGCCGTCGGGCCGTTGCCCGACGGGGTCGTCCTGCCGCTGCCGCCCACCTTCGGCTCCGTCGAGGAGGAGCGCCGGTACCGCAAGGAGCAACTCGCCGCCGGATTCCGGATCTTCGGAAGGTTCGGTTTCTCCGAAGGGGTCGCCGGACACATCACCGTCCGGGATCCCGGCGACCCGAACGCCTTCTGGGTCAACCCGTTCGGGATGAGCTTCGGTCAGATCAAGGCCTCCGACCTGATCCTGGTGGACCACGAGGGGACGGTCCTCGAGGGACGCCGGCCCGTGAACCGGGCCGCGTTCGTCATCCACTCGCGGGTCCACGCCGCCCGGCCCGACGCGATCGCCGCCGCCCACTCGCACTCCCTGCACGGCAAGGCGTTCTCCAGTCTCGGCATTCCGCTCGACCCGATCACCCAGGACGCCTGCGCGTTCTTCGAGGACCACGGGATCTACGACGACTACCGGGGCGTGGTGAACGAGACCGAGGAGGGCGAGCGGGTCGCCAAGGCGCTCGGCGACCACAAGGCGGTCATCCTCAAGAACCACGGGCTCCTGACCGTCGGCCACTCCGTCGCCGAGGCCGTCTGGTGGTTCGTCACGATGGAGCGCTCCTGCCAGGCGCAGCTCCTCGCGATGGCGGCGGGCACACCGCAGCTCATCGACCGCGAGACGGCGCTGCTCACCCGGGGCCAGGTCGGCGGTCACCTGGCCGGCTGGTTCCAGGCGCGCCCGCTGTGGGATCAGATCACCGCGTCCGACCCGGACCTCTTCGACTGATCCGCCTGATCCGCCGGGCCGGGGATCTCGCGTGTCGAGGCCTCCAGGAGCGGGGCGAGGAACTGGCGCTCCAGGCTGCCGGGCGGCAGGACGTCCGGTTCCACGTAGCTCTGCGCGAGACCGCCCTCGCGCAGGGCGATGAGGAGCCGCGCGAACCGGTCGGCGTCCACGGTCAGTTCGCGGCCCGCGCGGCGCAGCACGAGGGTGAGGCCGCGCGCGATCTCGGTCCGCAGCCGCTCGTCGTGGCGGGCGAGGACCCAGGCCGCCTGCGGGTCGCGGATGGCATGCAGGGTGAACTCGGTCGTGACCAGGTACCAGTCGCGCTCGTCCGGTTCGACGCGGGCGGCGAGTTCCGCGAGCCGGGTCAGGGTGTACTCCTCCGCCGTCAGCGCGTCGATCGACTCGGCGAGCCGGCGCACGGTCCGGTCGCTGTGCTCGTCGAAGAGGGCGAGGAAGAGTTCTTCCTTGCTGGCGAAGTTCGAGTAGTACGCGCCCCGCGTGTATCCGGCGCGCTCGCAGATCTGCTCGATCGTCGTCGCGTGGAAGCCGTGCTCGGCGAAGGTCTCCAGGGCGGCCTTCAGGAGTGCCGCGCGGGTACGGGGCCGCCTCCTGGTGACACCTTTCGGCACGGGTTCTTCCTCCTTCGTCGGGTGCCGCGTCCTGCGGCGGACGCCACCCTACCGGCGCCCTCATCCCGGGCGCGGATGAGCACCGGCGGATAAAATTCACGCATGGGAGAGCGACCCGTCGCGCCTGCGGCGCCTGACCTGGTCCTCGAGATCGACGGGGACGCGACCCGCATGGATCCGCATCGCGTCTACCGCGTCGGGCGGGACCCCACCAGCGACATCGTCCTCGCGGACGCGCGGGCGTCCTGGCACCACGCGGTGCTCAGCGCCGTCGGCGGCCGTTGGACGCTGGCGGACGAGGGCAGTACGAACGGCACCTACGCGGACGGCCTGCGGATGGCCGGGCAGCGGGAGGTGGGCCCCGGGACGGTCGTACGGTTCGGGCATCCGGAGGACGGGCCGCGCGGGGTCTTCTCCGCCGTGGCGCGGGCCGGCCGGGAGGAGGGCGCGGGCCCGGCGGGCCGTGCGGAACCCCTGACCGCACCGGAGTCCCCGATCACGCAGGAGCCCCTGACCGCACCGGGACCTCCGGTCGCACAGGAACCCCTGACCGCGCCGGAGTCCCCTGTCGTACCCGAGCCGCCCGCCGCCGTACCGGAACCGCCGGTCCCGCCCGCCGTCGCGCCGGAACCCCCGGTCGTACAGGAGCCTCTGACCGCGCGGGAGTCCCCGGTCGTACCCGAGCGGTCAGCCGTACCGGAATCGCCCGCCGTACCGGAACCACCGTCCCCACCGGAGCCCCGCCCCGGGCCCGACCACGACCGCGCCCCCGCGTCCCCGGCCGGCCGGCCCGCGTCCGCGCACCCGTCCGGAGCGCCTCCGCGGCCGCCCTCCGTCTCGCATCCCGCCGCCACCGGCACCTTCCGGCGGCCGACCTCCGTGCGGCCCCTGCCCGCACACAGCATCCGCATCGGCCGCGCCCCCGAGAACGACGTCGTCGTCTCCGACCTCGTCGTCTCCCGGCAGCACGCCGAGCTCCGCGCCCATCCCGACGGCACGTACTGGATCCACGACCTCGGCAGTCACAACGGCACCTTCCTCAACGGCGCTCCCGTCGTCGACGCCCGGGTGACACCGGAGGACATCGTCGGCATCGGCCGCTGCGCGTTCTGTCTGATCGGCGGGCAGCTCGTCGAGTTCACCGACACCGGCGAGGTCTCCCTCGACGTCCAGCGGCTCGCCGTGACCGTCGACCACGGACGCCGCACGCTCCTCGACGAGGTGTCCTTCCCGGTGGGCCAGAAGTGCCTGCTCGCGGTCGTCGGGCCGTCCGGCGCCGGGAAGTCGACGCTCCTCGGCGCGCTCACCGGCCAGCGCCCCGCCGACCGGGGCACGGTGCTCTACGACGGCCGCGACCTGTACCGGGACTACGCCGAACTGCGCCAGCGCATCGGGCTCGTCCCGCAGGACGACATCCTGCACCTCCAGCTCACCGTGCGCCGGGCCCTCGGTTACGCCGCCGAGCTGCGCTTCCCCGAGGACACCGTGCCGGCCGAGCGGCGGGCACGGGTGGACGAGGTGATCCGCGAGCTGGGTCTCGTGGAGCGCGCGGGGCAGCCGATCCACAGTCTCTCCGGCGGCCAGCGCAAGCGGGTGAGCGTCGCCCTCGAACTCCTCACCAAGCCGTCGCTGCTCTTCCTCGACGAGCCGACCTCCGGCCTCGACCCGGGCATGGACCGGTCCGTGATGCACATGCTGCGCGGGCTCGCGGACGACGGGCGCACGGTCGTCGTGGTCACCCACAGCGTGCTCAGTCTGGACGTGTGCGACCGGCTGCTCGTCCTCGCGCCGGGCGGCCGGGTCGCCTACTACGGGCCGCCGGGGGACGCTCTCGACTTCTTCGGGTACGAGCAGTGGCCGGAGGCATTCGAGGCCTTCGAGAACGACCGCGACCGCGACTGGGCCGGCCAGTACCTGTCCTCGCGCTTCCACCGCAGGTACATCACGGAGGCGATGGCCCGGCCGGACGTCCCCGTCCCCGGCGCCGCCCCGCCGCCGGAGCCGGCCCCGCCGCCGAAGGCGCAGAGCTGGGGTTCGCAGCTGCGGACGCTGGTGCGCCGGTACGCGGCGGCGCTCGCCGCCGACCGCACCTTCCTCGCCATCATGATCGCCCTGCCGTTCGTGATGGGCGCGATGGCCCGGGCCCTGTCCGAGGGAAGCCTCAACCCCGAGTCGACACTGAACGTCCTGCTCATCCTCTGTGTGGGCGGAGTCCTCACGGGCGCGGCGAACGCCGTGCGCGAACTGGTCAAGGAGCGCACCATCTACCGGCGCGAGAGAGCCGTGGGCCTGTCCCGCTCCGCGTACCTCGCCTCCAAGATGGTCGTCCTCGGCCTGATCACGGTGGTGCAGGCGGTCGTCCTGACCCTGGTGGCCCTGATCGGCGTGCCGCTGAACGTGCCCGGAGGAAAGGGCGTCCTGCTGCCCCCGCTCGTGGAGATCACGCTCGCCGTCGCGCTGCTCGCCTTCACGGCGATGATGCTCGGTCTGCTCGTCTCGGCGCTCGTCCGCAAGGAGGAGGTGACGATGCCGCTGCTCGTCCTCCTCGCGATCGTGCAGGTGGTGTTCTGCGGGGCGCTCCTGACCGTACGGGGCACCCCCGTCCTGGAGCAGCTGGCCTGGCTGGTGCCCTCGCGCTGGGCGTTCGCGGCGATGGGCGCGACGATCGACATCGGGAAGGTCGCGCCGAGCGACAAGACGACGGATCCGCTGATGCGTCACACGGCGGAGGCCTGGCTGTTCGACATGGGCATGATGGTGCTGCTCTGTCTCGTCCTGGGACTGCTCGTGGCCAGGCTGCTGCGCCGCCACGAGCCGGTCGTCATGCGGAGGTAGGCCCGTGAGCGTCCCCGTGCCCGAGTACGTGCCGGACTTCCGGCCCACCCATGTCGTACCGCGTGACGGTCTCGCCGCCTGGGAGGCGCCGGACCCGGCGCTGCCGACGGTGCCGCTCGACGCGTTCCTGCCGGTGCGCCTCGAGGAGCGGGCCGGTGACTGGGGGCGGATCCTCTGCTCCAACGGCTGGACGGCGTGGGTCGACGCGCGGCTCCTCGTCTCCGTACCCGACGACCCTCCTGCGGCGGGCCTGCCGCTCACCAGGACCGCCGATCCGCGCCCGCTGATCGCCCGCGCCGAGGACGCGCTCGGCCGCTACCGGCGCGCCGCGGAGGAGCTGGGGGCGGGCCGTCTCGACGGCGAGCGCTTCCGGCTGCGGACCCGCGGCCTGCGGGTGGGCATGGTCGTCGACGGCGAGTCGGTGTGGCTGTACGACGCGGAGCACGAGCGCTGGGTGTACTGCGACGGCGTGGGGCTCAGTACGTACGCCGCCTCGGCCGCGCCCTCGGTCGCCGCCGCCTCCTCCCCCGTGAACGAGCCGGGAAAGCCCGGTGGCGAACGGGACGGCGCCCCGCCCCCCGTGCACGAGCCGACCCAGGTGGTGGTGCTGGGCGACCCGTCCGCCGCCGCCGGGCCGCCGCCGACCCAGGTCGTGGAACGGCCGCCTACCCAGGTCGTGGAGCAGCCGCCGACCCAGGTCGTGGAGCGGCCGCCCGGCACGGCCGGTGAGGGCTGATGGCCGGCGGCGGGCCGCTCGACGACCCCGAGCTGCCGGCGGGCCGCCCCTCGGGGCTCCTCGGCAAGGAGATCGCGGGCTACCGCGTGGAGGGCGAGATCGGGCGCGGCGGCATGGCGGTCGTCTACCGGGCGCGTGACCTGCGGCTCGGCCGGACGGTGGCGCTGAAACTGCTCGCGCCCGAGCTGGCCCGCAACGACACCTTCCGCAAGCGCTTCGCGCACGAGTCGCGGGTCGCCGCCTCGATCGACCACCCCCACATCGTGCCGGTCTTCGAGGCGGGCGAGACGGAGGGCGTGCTGTACATCGCCATGCGGTACGTGGCCGGCCAGGACCTGGTGGCGCTGCTCGACCGCGAGGGGCCGCTGCCGCCCGTGAAGGCGGGACGGATCGCCGTCCAGGTGGCCTCGGCCCTGGACGCGGCGCACGCGCACGACCTGGTGCACCGGGACGTGAAGCCCGGCAACATCCTGGTCGCCGAGGGCACCGACCGCGACCACCCGGAGCACGTGTACCTCACGGACTTCGGACTGACGAAGAAGTCGCTTTCGCTCACCGGCTTCACCACGGTGGGCGAGTTCGTCGGCACCCTCGACTACGTGGCACCCGAGCAGATCTCCGGGAAGCCGGTGGACGGCCGCTGCGACGTGTACAGCCTGGCGTGCGTGGTGTTCGAGACCCTGGTGGGGGCGCCGCCGTTCCGGCGTGACACCGACTGGGCGGTCCTGTGGGCGCAGCAGTACGATCCGCCGCCGCCGCTCTCCGAGGTCCGGCCGGGACTGCCGGAGGCGGCCGACGCGGTGTTCGCGAAGGCGCTGGCGAAGACGCCCGAGGAACGGTACGGGACGTGCCTGGAGTTCGTCGCCCAGCTGCGCGGTGCGCTGGGTTCGGGCGAGGGTGGGAGCGGGGGCGGGGCGAGGCCCGTGATGCCGAGGGGACCCGAGCCCCTCGGCCCGCCGCCGGACCCGCCGGCGTGGGCGCGACCGGTGTTCCGCGAGCTGTAGGAGGCCGCCCGGCCGCCCTTCGCGGGAAGGCGTCTGAGTACGCCGCCCCCGCCTTCTGAGTACGAGGCCCTGCTCCGGCGCGGGAACCACGCGTGCGAGAGTACGTCCATGCCGGGCCGGGGGGCCGTGCGCAAAGGGCCTCGGGGCCGAAGAGGGGGAGGACATGGACCTGTTCGACGGAGAGCTGGGCGGACGGGACGATCACCACCTGGACACCGGGGGCGGCTGCTCCTGGTTCTACGCGGTGCTCATCGGACTCGTGGTCCTCGTGGTGGTCGCCTTCAACTGGTTCGTCGACCTCGTCAGGAGCCTGTTCTGACCCGTCCCGGGGCCAGGGCGTGTTCGGGAAGTCGCTCACGTCCCCGACGGCCGCGGCTGCTCCGGCGGAACCGAGCTCTCGGCAGCCGCCATCCACTGGTCCAGGTCGGTCTGGGTGAACTCCGTCCACGGTGGGATTCCGGGGAGTTGGCGGAGGAGGTCGTAGGCCTCGGGGATCTGGGCTCCGCGGAGGACCGGGCAGTGGCAGCCGGCGATGACCTCGGCGTTCAGGTGCTGGAAGTCGGTGACGACCGTCCCGAACTTCTGGGCGTCCAGCAGGGCGACCCAGGGGGAGACCAGGCGTCCGCCGAAGAACTGGCCGTCGCGGAATTCGTCCGGCGACAGCGCCCCCGTTTCGGGCACGGGGGTCGGCACGTTCGTGGCGAAGGTGTCCACGGCCCACAGGACGCCGGCCTTCGGGTCGAAGAGGGCGCGGGTCGTGGGGTTGTCGTACAGGGGCGGCCGCTTGGCGACCAGGGTGCGATCGCCCACGTCGATCGTGTCGCCGTCGGTCATGAAGCGGCACCGGTTGACGGGAGTCTCCCACTCCTCGGCCATGCGGCCGATGGAGAACCATGTCGTCAGCAGGGTCGCGTTCGGGCATTCCGCGAGGACCGCCAGGAGGTTGCCGGCGTGGTCGCGGTCGTCGTGCGTGAGGAAGATCCACCGTACGTCCAGGGGATCCACGACGGACCAGGCCGCCTCCAGCCACTGGGAACGCACCGCGGGTGCCCCGGTGTCCACGAGGATCGGTTCGGTTCCCCGGATCACCATCGAGTTCATCGGGAAGTGGCCGACCGGCGGGGCCTCGAGGGCCCACGGGATGACGAACGTCTCCTCGGCGATCTTGTACGGCTGCAGAAGGTTGAAACTCTTCGTGGTTGTCATCGCTGCTCTCCCTAGGACGGAGTCACCGCAGCGTCCATGAATCCAGTGCAGCCCCGTGCCGGACTGTCGTCAAACGCAGAACTCGTGACGGTCGGCTTCGGTGTCGACTTCGGTGAACGACGAGGGGTGCACGGTCGGCGCCGACCGGTCCCGGGCCGTGCTCGGGTGGGCGGCCGTCAACACCCATGGGTGCTGTGCGGGACTTTCGGAACACCCCCCGGGGCTACGTGCGGGCCGGTGGCCGCGGTTCCTCGATCTCACCCTTGCGGCGCACGCGGGTGGCGAGGAGTCCGCCGAGGAAGCCGAAGAACAGACCCCACAGAAGGGCGAAACCGGCCGTCTTCCAGATGTGCGGGCGCAGGAGCACCTCGCCGCCGAGCGAGCCGAGGTCGCCGATGCCGAGGATCGAGAGGCCGAAGCGGGCCTCGACCAGGGTGATGGGGGCGACGACCAGCATGGTCAGCGCGAACGCGACCCCCAGGTGCACGGCGTGCTGCCACAGCCGGATCCGGGCCGGCGAGCGGACCGCCGCCGCGAAGGCGGCGGCGAGGACCAGGACGGCGGCGACGGGGAGCAGCCACCAGGCCCGCGCGTCCTGCGCGGCGAGCGAGTTCAGGTCGATGGTGGAGAGGTCCGGGGTGTCGCCCGTGCCGCTTCCCTGGCGCAGCACGGCGTCGAGGACCTGTGGCATGGGCAGGCCGAAGGGGCCTTCGGCCCGGCCCTCCCAGGAGCCGCCGATGCCGACGCCGAGGGCGAGCCAGGTGACGTTCGGCAGGCCGAGCAGGAGGACGGCGAAGGTCTCCGCGGCGTGCCCCCTGGTCGCGGCGACGACCAGGCCGATGACCAGGCCGACGGCCACGTACGCGAGGAGCAGCAGGAGCATCGCGTGGGCCGCGGGCCTGACGGGTTCCTGGTAGCGGACGAGCCGGGGCGGCAGCGGGGTCCTGCGGGAGACGAGGAGAGCGATGGCGAGGACGCCCAGGATCCACAGGAGGCCGTAGAACAGGGTCGGTCCGAGGTCGGTGCGGAAGCCGACGGTGGGGTTCACGGCGTCGAGGAGCTCGCTGAAGAGGTCCTCCAGTCCGCCTTGTCCCTCCCCGCCGCCGATGGTGATCCGGAAGTCGTGCCGGGCGAGCGCGGAGAGGCCCGCGAGCGCCGCCAGCCAGAGGACGACGGTGCTCGCGGCGCGCAGCAGGAGTTCACGGGAGCTCGTGACGGCGTGGTGGCGCAGCGGGCGCAGGAAACAGAAGCCGGTGACCAGTGCGCCCACCAGGGTGACGGTGAGCGGCATGGCGGTCAGCTCCGCCTGGGTTCCGGCGAGGGCTCCGGCGTCGCCGGAGAGCTCGACCTTGCCGCCGGCGGCCATGACGACGACCGCGGCGAGGACGGCGGTGAAGCCGCCGGGGAGGTCGGCCGCGTCCGCGGCCCAGAGGCCGAGGCCCGCCGTGACGCCCATCGCGAGGTATCCGGCGACCACTGCCGCCAGGGCCTGGAGGGCGACGCGGGCGAGGAGCCCGCCAGTGGTCTCGGCGGGCCGGGTGGAGGTGGAGAGCCGACTGCTCACGCTGCCCACGCTAGTACCGGTGGCGGTCGGCCGCTTGCGGACCGGTGGAGCTCCCGGACGTGCCCGCGATCCGCGTGCTTCCGCTTGCGGGAGGGCACTGTTCCGCGCACACAATGGGCGCGGAACGGAAGAAAGGGAAAAACGTGACTTCCCACCCGCCGTCCGGCCCTCCGTCGTCCGGCCCCCCGTCGGTGCCTCCCGCAGGTCCCCCCTCAGGCCCGCTCTCGGGTCCGAGTACACGCCCCGGGAGCGCCGGCCCCCCGCCTCCCCCCGGACCACCCCACGACGGTTCGAGGGGAGGCGGGGGCGGCGGCGGTTCGTCCGGCGGCTCCGGCGGCGGAAGCAGCCGTGCGGATGGTCCCGGGAACGGCGGCGGCAAGGGCCCCTGGTGGCGCTCCGTCCCCAAGGTCGCCTCGGTCACCGCCGTCGCGGTGGCGGCCGCGGCCCTGGCCGTCGTCCTCACCAACGGCTCCGGCGGGGGCGGCGGCTCCGGGTCCGGTGGCGGCGAGGTCTTCCTGCAGAACGCGGCCGCGTCCGGCCCCGACCCGTTCACCCGGTCGACGGCCCGCACCGACCCGGCCTCCGCGCCGCCACCCTCCCTGCCGCCCCGTACCGCGTCCGCCACCCCCGAGGTGTCGGGATCGACGCCCGGCCTCTACGGCGGGACGCAGGCGGTGGCCAGTTGCGACGTGGAACAGCAGGTGCGCTACCTCTCGGGCGAGCCCGCCAAGAACGCGGCCTTCGCCTCGGTCGTGGGCACCTCCGCCGGGGACGTACCGCGCTATCTGCGGTCCCTGACCCCGCTTCAGCTCCGGGCCGACACCCGGGTGACGAACCACGGCTTCCGGGACGGCTCCGCCACCCCGTACCAGGCGGTGCTCCAGGCCGGGACGGCGGTCCTCGTCGACAGCCGGGGCGTGCCCCGGGTGCGCTGCGCCTGCGGCAACCCGCTGACCGACCCGGTGCCGCAGAAGGAGCCCCGGACGACGGGGACGCCGTGGCAGGGGTACAGCTCCTCCCAGGTGGTCGTGGTGGCGCCCGCCACGACGGTCGTGAACGTCTTCGTGGTGTACGACCCCGAGGACGACAGCTGGTTCGCGCGGAAGCACGGCGACACCGGCAAGCAGGACAAGCCGACCCCGCCGCCGCCCCCGCCGCCCACCACCTCCCCGTCGACCTCGACGTCGCCGTCCGAATCCCCGTCGACCTCGACGTCCTCGCCGCCGACGTCCCCTTCCGACACGTCCCCGTCGACCGACGCGTCACCGCCCGACACGTCGACGTCGACGTCGACCGAGTCGTCGGAGCCGGAGTCGGCGCCCGCCACGGAATCCCCGGCGGATCCGGGCACGAGCGAGCCGGCCGACCGCTCCGCCCCGGTCAGCTCTCCCGCCGACGTCTCCCCGCCGCCCCCGGCCGGCTCGGACACGGCCCCGGTCTCGGACTCCGCCCCGCCCCCGGCCCCCGGTCCGCAGGGCGGGCCACCGGTCCTGACCGCCGGTTCCGGCGGTCGCCCCGCGGCGGCTGGCGGCTGAGCAGCGCCTTATTCGGATGCCCGCCCACGACGGTCCGTGTACGGTCCACCGAGTGGAAGCATTGACCGACAAACAGATCCGTTCGTCCTTCGTGAACTGCACCAAGGGCGAGGCGGCCCGCCTCAAGCTGCCGCTCGACTTCGCCGAGCTCCCCTGGGACGACCTGGACTTCCTGGGCTGGGTCGACCCGGGCGCGCCGCTTCGCGCGCACCTGGTCGTCCCCCGCGCGGACGGGCCGGTGGGGGTGAGCCTGCGCGTGCCGGCCGCCGGCCGGACCAGCGCCGTGAAGTCGAGCATGTGCCAGGTATGCCTGACCGGGCACGCGTCATCGGGCGTCACGCTCCTCGTGGCGCCCCTCGCCGGAAGTCGTGGCCGCGAGGGGAACACCGTCGGGATCTACCTCTGCGCCGACCTCGCCTGTTCCCTGTACGTCCGAGGCAGGCGGCAGCCGAAGCTGCGGGGCCGCCGCCACGAGGAGTCCCTCACGCTCGACGAGCAGGTCGCCCGTCTGACGGACAACCTGGACGCGTTCGTCGACCGGGTGACGGCGGGCTGACCACCGGCGCCTCGGGCCCGAGGATCGACTCCCCGGACCCGAGGTTCGGCCCCCGGGGTCCACGGATCAGCGGATCAGCGGATCAGCGGAAGGCCTGCTCGCCGGTGAGCGCCTTGCCGATGACCAGGGAGTGGACCTCGCTCGTGCCCTCGTAGGTGAGCACCGACTCCAGGTTGTTGGCGTGGCGCAGCACCGGGTACTCCAGGGTGATGCCGTTGGCACCCAGGATCGTGCGGCACTCGCGGGCGATCGCGATGGCCTCGCGCACGTTGTTCAGCTTGCCCACGCTGACCTGCTCGGGGGTGAGCGCGCCCGCGTCCTTGAGCCGTCCCAGGTGGAGGGCGAGCAGCATGCCCTTGCCGAGTTCGACGGACATGTCGGCGAGCTTCTGCTGGGTGAGCTGGTACGAGGCGAGGGAGCGGGAGAAGACGATCCGGTCGCGGGCGTAGGAGATGGCCGTCTCCAGACAGTCGCGGGCGGCGCCGAGCGCACCGAAGACGATGCCGAAGCGGGCCTCGTTGAGGCAGCCGAGGGGGCCGGAGAGGCCGCGGGCCTCCGGCAGCATCGCGTCGGCGGGGAGGCGCACGTCCTCGAAGACCAGTTCGCTGGTGACGCTCGCCCGCAGCGAGAGCTTCATCCTGATCTCGGGGGCGCTGAAGCCGGGGGTGCCGGCCGGCACCAGGAATCCGCGGACGCCGTCCTCGGTGCGGGCCCAGACGACGGCCACGTCGGAGACGGAGCCGTTGGTGATCCACATCTTGGTGCCGTTGAGGATCCAGTCGGAGCCGTCGCGCTTGGCGTTGGTGCGCATGGCGCCCGGGTCCGAGCCGGCGTCGGGCTCGGTGAGGCCGAAGCAGCCGATGTACTCGCCCGCCGCCATCTTCGGCAGCCACCGCTGCTTCTGCTCCTCGGAGCCGTACTTCCAGATCGCGTACATGGCGAGGGAGCCCTGCACGGAGACGAGGGAGCGCAGGCCCGAGTCGACGGCCTCCAGCTCCAGACAGGCGAGGCCGTACGCGACGGAGTCGGTACCCGCGCAGCCGTAGCCCTCCAGGTGCATGCCGAGGACGCCGATGCCGCCGAGGGTGCGGGCGAGTTCGCGGGCGGGGATCTCGCCCTTCTCGAACCAGCCTGCGACGTGCGGGCGCAGTTCGCGGTCGGCGACGGCGCGCACGGTACGGCGGATCTCACGCTCCTCGTCGGTCAGCAGTCCGTCGACGGCGAGCAGGTCGAAGGGGTGGACGGGAGCGGAGCTGGGCTGCGACTTCACGGACGGCCTCCTGGCGGCTGTGGCGACTCGGCGTGCCGAAGCGTAGCGCCAGATCGAATATTGGATCCAGTATTGAAAATCCAATATCCGGACCGTACGGTCCGACTGGATCCGATCGCCAACGAGGGAGAGCGGAATGCGCGCAGACCAGCCGGGCACTCCCGAGACGCCCGGGACCTCGGGGATACCGGGGACCTCAGGGGCGCCGGGGACGCCGAGGACTCCGCTGGGCGGTGCCCTCTCCGGGATCGTCGTCGCCGACTTCGGCCGGGTGCTCGCCGGGCCGTACATGACGATGCTCCTCGCCGACCTGGGCGCCGACGTCATCAAGATCGAGCGGCCGGGTGCCGGCGACGACACGCGCGCGTGGGGACCGCCGTTCGCCGCCGGCGAGGCCACGTACTTCCTCGGGGTGAACCGGAACAAGCGCTCCGTCGCCCTCGACCTCACGGACCCGGAGGACCTGGCGACGGCCCGCGCGATCGTGGACCGCGCGGACGTCCTGGTGGAGAACTTCCGCCCCGGCACCATGGAGAAGCTCGGCCTCGCGTACGAGGACGTGCGGGCGACCAACCCCGGGCTCGTCTACTGCTCGGTGACCGGCTTCGGCACCGCCGAAGGGGCCCGGCTGCCCGGCTACGACCTGCTCGTCCAGGCCATGGGCGGCCTCATGAGCGTCACCGGTGAACCCGGCGGCCAGGGGACGAAGGCCGGGGTCGCCCTGGTCGACGTCATCACCGGGCTCCACGCGGGCCTCGGCGTCCTCGCCGCCCTCCGCCACCGGGAACGCACCGGCGAGGGCCAGCGGGTCGAGGTCTCCCTCCTCGGCTCGCTCCTCTCGGCGCTCACCAACCAGGCAGCCGCCCACCTCGGGGCCGGGGTCGTGCCGCGCGCGATGGGCAACCGGCACCCGAGCATCGCCCCGTACGAGGTGTTCGAGGCCCAGGACCGGCCGCTGGTCCTCGCCGTGGGCAACGACCGGCAGTTCGGGGCCCTGTGCGAACGGCTCGGCCTGCCGGGACTCGCCGGGGATCCCCGCTTCGCCACCAACACGGCCCGGGTCGCGCACCGGGAGGAACTGATCGCGGCGCTCGCCGGGCCGCTCGGCACCCGGACCGCCGACAGCTGGTTCGAGGAGCTCACCGCGGCCGGCGTGCCGTGCGGGCCGATCAACGACCTGGCCGCCGCCTTCGACCTCGCCGACCGGCTGGGGCTCGCCCCCCGGGTCCCGGAGTCCGCGGCCGGTCCCGGTCAGGTGGCCCATCCGATCCGGCTCGACGCCACCCCGGCCGCCTACCGCACCGCTCCCCCGCGCCTGGGCGAGCACACGGACGGCCTCCTCGCGGAGCTCGGACGGTCCGTCCACAGGGGATCGGCGGCGAACGGCCGCGCGTAGGAAGATGGTCGCCACCGGCGCGGCGACGCCCGGTGGGCAGCGTAAGGAAACGGAAGGTCACAGGCGATGAGCAGCGCGGTGCAGAAGAGGCGGCCGCAGACCGCCCAGCAGTTCGTCCTGGAGGAACTGCGGCGCGCCATCACCAGCGGGGAGCTCAGGCCCGGCGGGCAGATCCGCCAGGACGCCCTCGCGGCCCGCTTCGAGGTGAGCCGGGTGCCGCTGCGCGAGGCCCTGAAGGCCCTGGAGGCCGAGGGCCTGGTCGTCCATCACATCCACCGCGGGTACTTCGTCGCGGAGCTCTCTCTCGACGACCTGGAGGAGATCTACCGGATCCGGGAACTCCTGGAGACGGAGGCCGTGCGCATGGCCGTCCGGCGGATGCCCGAGGGCACGGTGGCCACGCTCGAACGCGTCCAGCGCGAGGTGGAGCGGGCCGCCGAGGACGGTGACGTGCCGCGGATGGCGGCGGCGAACCGGCTCTTCCACTTCACCCTGATCGAGGCGTCCGGCATGCCGCGCCTGGTCCGCCTGATCGCCACCCTGTGGGACTCCACCGACGCGTACCGCTCGCTCTACTACACCGAGGACCCGCACCGGAAGCAGGCCGTGCGCGAGCACCGCGCCGTCATCTCCGCGCTCCGCCACGGCGACGAGGAGGCCACCGTCCGGTGGCTCGACGAGCACCGGGCCCACGCGGTGGCGGCGCTGCGCGACGTCCTGGACCTGGAACGGGCCTGAGACGCGGTCCCCTCGGGGCGCCCGTCGGCGGTCCTCCCGTCCGGCCGTCGGCGCCGGGACGCCCGGTCAACGGGAAGCCTTCGTCTCGACCTTGAACAGGGGGTGGTCCAGGCCGTCGGCGAACTCCAGGACACCCGCCTGCCCGTCGGGCACCGCGAAGACGGTGGTCCCCCGCACGAACTCGCCGGGCCGGGGGTCCGGTTCGGTCAGCAGGTTCTCCTCGACGAGGCCGAGCGCCGCGCAGTTCCCGCCGATCTCCTGCTCGACCTTCGTCGTCTCTCCGTCCTTGCCGGTCCAGCGCGCCCTGGTCAGAGGCGAGGTGTCGAACTCCTCGGTGCTCGCGTTCTCGACCTTGAACTCCAGGCAGACGAACGTCATGCCCCGCTCGGCGACCTCGGGGTCCAGGTGCTCGCCCTGCGGAAGCCGGTCCGCCTGCTTCAGGGCGGTGAGGGTCACCTCGGCCGAGCTCGCCGGGATGTCGAAGAGGTCGTTGGGCGAGATGGCGACGGTCAGGGTCCGGCCCTGCTCGAGGGTGCGCACGTCATCGGCCGACGGACTGGGCGCGGCCGGGGCCGCGGCGGCCGGCACGGCGGCGGTACGGCCCGGGGCCTGCCCCTCGGCCCGGCCCGCCGTACCGTCACCGTCCCAGCCGGAGAGCAGTGCGGCGCCCGCGACCGCCGCGACACCGACGGCCGCGAGGCGTACGAGTCCTTGAGGGCGGCGTGGGTTTCCTCCCATGGCGACGGCTCCTTCCGGGCACTTCCCCGCCTCCAGCTTCCCCCCGGGGCACGAGGAACGCAGGTCGGCGCGGCGCACGGGGCGCACCGCCGGCTCTTGACGACTCCCCGGTGGTCGCCGCGCGGTCAGTCGGAGGTCCGGCCCGGTGTCCGCGTGCCCGTGCGGCGGGCGGCGCCTCCCAGGAGGAGGAGCGCCGACACGACGGCGACGGCCCAGGGGGCGCCGCCGGCCGAGTGCTCCGGGTCGACGGACATGCTCGCGGAGACCAGGCCCAGGAACGTGCCCGAGGCCAGCAGGCCGGTACCGGCGGGCAGGGAACCCGCCGTACGCCAGCGTCTGCGCGGAACCCAGAGGCGCAGCAGATCCGCCAGCATGGCAAGGGCGGCGAGCCGGGCCGTGATCCTGAACCCCAGGGGGGCGGTGGCGTCGCCGCCCGTGCCGAGGACCGTCGTCAGCCCGAAGAAGGCCATCGGGACGAGCCAGCCGAGGCTCGCCCGGACTCCGTCCAGGGCGGTGGCGCCGGCCGGGTCTCCGGCCGGGTCCGTCATGGCGCCCGCCGGGTCTCCGGCCAGGCCCGTCATGGCGCCCGTCTGCGCTCCGGCCGAGTCCGTGGTGTCGCTCGCCTGCGCTCCGGCCGGTCCGGTGACGGCGCTCGCCGGGGCCGCGGTCGGATCGGTGTCGGCGTACGCCGGGCTCGTCTTCCGGCGCGGGGCGGATTCCGGGGCGCGGGGAGCCGGGACGGCGGGCGCGACCGGGACCGGCCGGAGAGCCCGGGAACGGGCCCGCCGGTCACGGAGCCCCAGATCGCCGAACCGGTCCACGTGGGCGGACAGTTCGGCCTGGAGACCGAGCAGACGCTCGGCCATCGCGTCGAACTCCGCCCTGCGGCGCGCGGCCTCCTCCGCCGCCTCCGCCTCGGCGACGGCGAGGCGTTCCACGGCCTCCGTGTGGACGCGTACGGCTTCGGCCCGGGCCGAAGCCGCGAGCCGCGGGACTTCGTCCAGTTCGCCCTGGAGCCGGACCCGTTCGGTCTCGATGATCTCGGCGATACGGTGCCGCTGATCGGCCGGCAGTTCGTGCGGCGCGCGGGCCTCCGCACGGGCGAGGGCCTCTCGTCGCCACTCCGTCAGCGGGCGGCCGCGATGCTCGCCGATGCCGTTGATGTGGACCTTGCGGCCCTGCGTGCGGTGGATGTACAGCACCTCACCGCCCTTCCCGTTGGGGGCTTTCCCCCAGGAGACGCGTCTGAAGTCGGCGGCGGTCCTGACTCCCTGCGCGGCGAGGTCCCGGACGAGGCCGCTGCCGATGCCGTTCACCTGGCTCGCGGTGAGGTGCGTGCTCCGGAGCGCCTGGTCGACGGACTCGCGCCGCAGCACGGCGAGCGCCCTGCGCTCCTGGCTGTCGCGCTTCCCGTCGAGCCCGTTCAGCTTGCCCGTGAGCGACCGCTCGTTCTTGACCTGCTTCTCGTGGACGCGCTGGAGCGCCTTCCCGTGCCGTGCCTCGGCGCGGTCGCGCTCCCTGGCCTCGCGGTTCAGCCGTTGCCGGTCCGACACCTCGAACGCCCCCCGCTTCGCGAGGAGTCGCCGGTGCGCCTGGACGGACTCGACGATCCGCCGGCGCTCGGCGCGTATGCCCGAGGGGGTGGTGTCGTGCGGAGGGGTGGTGCTGTCGATCAAGAGGAGCTCACTCAGCGGTTCGGTCGTGGTGGGGCGTGGGGCGTGGCGGCGGCTGTGCTGACCGCGAGGCCGCCGCGATCGGTGTTCTTCCCGGGTACGCATGATGCCAGTGCGGCTGTACGCCTCGACGGCGCGGTCCCCTGGTTCCGCCAGGTCAGGCGTCCGCAACCGTGGTGCCCGGTGGCGCGTCTTCGACCCTGCCGGTCTGCGCACGGACGGCGGGACAGAACAAGGGGGAACCTGGGATGTTCGGAACCAGAAGAGGGGTGGCGCGCGGAGCGTTGCTGGTCACGGCTCTCGCGTTGGCGTCGGTCACGGTGGGGTGCCAGGACACGGGCGGCGGCGGAGAGGGCTCCGGATCAGGACCCGGGAAGCCCAGCGCCTCGAAGGCTCCCGGCGGCAAGCCGACCAAGGGCGAGGAACCGGCCAAGCCCTCGCCGACCGGGTCGAAGAAGCCCGGCAAGGACGCCTCGGCGGGCGCCCTCACCTGTGACCAGTTGCGGAACGCCGAACTACAGGGGCCGTCCCTGCGGCTGCCCGACGCCCCGGCGGGGACGATCGCCTTCACCGACGGGCGGTGGGAAGGTGACGGTGTGGTGATCGAGCTCCAGCCGCAGTGCGGCATCGGGGACGTGACGGGCGATCCGGCGGCGGACGCCGTGGCCGCCGTGAAGGTCACGACGGGCGGCACGGGCCGCTTCTACGGTCTCGTCACCTGGCGCAACGACGGCGGGACTCCCGTACCGGCCGCCGCCGCCTCGCTCGGCGACCGCACGCCGGTGGTGTCGATCGACGCCTCCTCGCCCGCTCCGCGGCAGGCGACCGTCGTCTACCTGACCCGCGGGGACGCCGACCCGGCCGCCGTCGTGACGATCCGGCGCACCGCCGTCTACCGCGTCACCGAGCCCGCCATGACCGAACTGCGCCACAGCGACACCCCGTACACCCCCGTCCCCTGACGCGTCCGGCCGTCCCGTCCCGCCGCGCGCACGGATCACGCGGCGGGCGGCGAGCGACGGGCGGCGCCCGTGGTGTCACCGGGCGCGGCTCTCGCCTACCCTTGCGCCGGACGCGAGGAGGAACCATGGGGCGGATGCCGTCGGCCGAACGACGCAGGCAGCTGGTCGAGGCCGCGATCAGGGCGATGACCAGGGACGGTGTCGCCCGGACGACCACCCGGTCGATCTGCGCCGAGGCCGGGGTCTCGCTGAGCGTCTTCCACTACTGCTTCGAGTCCAAGCAGGCCCTCCTGGAGGCCGCGATCGAGACGATCACCGGCACCTACGTGGCCCGGGTGATGTCGGCGGTCGAGCCGGGCGCCACACTGCGGGAGGCCGTGCGGGGGGCGCTCCAGACGTACTGGGACCACGTCACGGACCGTCCCGGCGAGCACATGCTCACCTACGACCTCACCCAGTACGCCCTGCGGGAGCCGGGGTTCGAGCACCTGGCGCGTGCCCAGTACGAGCAGTACGTGGTGTCGGCGGGCACCCTGGTCGAGCAGGTGCGCGCGCTGCGGGGCCTCGAACCGAGGGTGCCGGTGGAGACGATCGCGCGGTACCTGGCGGCCGCGATCGACGGTCTCACCCTGCAGTTCCTCGTCCTCGGCGACGAGAAGGCGGCCGCCGACCAACTCGACCTGGCGGCTGATCAGCTGGTGGTCATGTTCGAGGGGTGACGGCTCCCCCGACGGGTCCTGGTTCCGGCCGGTCGGCCTTCCCCGCCGTCAACAGGTCATCCGTCCCGGACTATTGACTCGCTCCACCGACACCGCGATCCTCGGGGCGCCCGGTACACCCCCACCGACCGGAGGCATCGCTGACCATGACTCGACCCCATTCGCGCGGGACCGGCGGCCGATCCGCCCTCCTGGCACTGCTCCTCGCCCTGGCCGCCGTCCTCTTCGGCTCCGCCCCCGTCCCCGCGGCCGACGCCGGCAGCTCCTGGTGGGAGCCCACGTCCCGGCCCGCGGCCGACTCGCGGATCAACGTCACGGGCGCCCCGTTCACGGGAACGGACGCGCAGGGGAAGGTGCGCGGCTTCGTCGACGCGCACAACCACCTGATGTCCGACGAGGGCTTCGGCGGCCGGCTGATCTGCGGCCGGACGTTCGCCGCGGGCGGCGCCGCGGAGGCGCTCAAGGACTGTCCCGAACACTATCCCGACGGTTCGGGCGCGCTGTTCGAGAACATCACCGGCGGCTCCGACGGCCACCACGACCCGGTGGGCTGGCCGACGTTCAAGGACTGGCCCGCCCATGACTCCCTGACCCACCAGCAGAACTACTACGCGTGGGTGGAGCGCGCCTGGCGCGGCGGGCAGCGGGTGCTCGTCAACGACCTGGTGACGAACGGCCTGATCTGCTCGATCCTGCCCCGGGACCGCGGCTGCGACGAGATGACGTCGATCCGCCTCCAGGCCCGGAAGACGTACGAGCTCCAGGACTACGTCGACGGGTTGTACGGCGGCCCCGGGAAGGGCTGGTTCCGTATCGTCACCTCCGCCGCGCAGGCGCGCTCGGTGGTCGAGCAGGGCAAGCTCGCGGTCGTCCTGGGCGTGGAGACCTCGGAGCCGTTCGGCTGCAAGATGATCCTCGACGTGGCCCAGTGCGACAAGGAGGACATCGACCGCGGTCTCGACGAGCTGTACGGGCTCGGGGTGCGGAGCATGTTCCTCTGCCACAAGTTCGACAACGCGCTCTGCGGCGTCCGCTTCGACTCGGGGGCCATCGGGACCGCGGTCAACATCGGCCAGTTCCTGTCGACGGGCACCTTCTGGGCCACCGAGAAGTGCACCGGTCCGCAGCACGACAACCCGATCGGGCTCGCGGCCGCCCCGGTGATGGCCTCCAAGCTGCCGCCGGGGGTGAGCGTCCCCTCGTACGCCTCCGACGCGAAGTGCAACACCCGCGGCCTGAGCCGACTGGGCGAGTACGCGCTGCGGGGCATGATGGACCGGGGCATGATGCTCGAGCTCGACCACATGAGCGTGAAGGCGGCCGGGCGGGCGCTCGACATCCTGGAGTCCGAGGAGTACCCGGGCGTCCTCTCCACCCACAGCTGGATGGACCTGGACTGGACCGAGCGGCTCTACCGCCTGGGCGGTTTCGTCGCCCAGTACATGCACGGCGCGGAGGGCTTCATCGGCGAGGCGGGGCAGAAGGCCGGGCTCCGCGAGAAGTACGGGGTCGGCCTGGGATACGGAACGGACATGAACGGGGTCGGCGGCTGGCCGGGCCCGGTCGGGGCGGACGCGCCGAACGCGGTGAGGTACCCCTTCCGCAGCTTCGACGGCGGAGCGGTGATCGACCGTCAGGTGACGGGTGAGCGCACCTGGGACCTCAACACCGACGGTGCCGCGCACAACGGCATGGTGCCGGACTGGATCGAGCAGATCCGGCTCAGCGGCGGCCAGGGAGTCGTGGACGAGCTGGCCCGTGGCGCCGAGTCGTACCTGACCACCTGGGGGGCGACCGAGAGGCACGAGCCGGGGGTGAACCTCGCGGCGGGCGCTGCCGCTTCGGCCAGTTCCTCGGAGTGGAACCCGTTCACGAGCTACGCCCCGGGCCGCGCCGTCGACGGGGACGTGGGCACGCGCTGGGCGAGCGACTGGTCGGACGACCAGTGGATGGGCGTGGACCTCGGGGCGGTCCGCCGGGTCGGCCGGGTCACCCTCGACTGGGAGCGGGCGTACGCGCGCCAGTACCGCATCGAGGTGTCCGAGAACGGCACGGACTGGCGGACGGTGTGGTCCACGGACGCCGGGGACGGTGGGTACGACACGGCGGAGTTCGCGTCGACGCCGGCCCGCTACGTACGGTTCCACGGCGAGCGGCGGGCGACCCGGTGGGGCTACTCGCTCCACGAGATCGCGGTCCACAGGGCCTGAGGAACGGGACGGGAGCGGGGCCGGTCGGACCGCCGATCCGACCGGCCCCGCAGCCGCCGTCAACTCCCCGTCGGTCCGGTCCAGTCGGCGGGGATCCTGGCGAGCCGCACGCGCTGGGGGTGGTCACCGACGTCCACGGAGGCCACGCGCCGGCCGGTGGCGAAGTCGATCGCGGTCACCCGGTCGGCGCCGCTCTCGGAGACGACGCAGGACCGTCCGTCGCCGCTCACGGTCGCCCAGTACGGCTTGGACGCCTCGACGAGCGGGCCCTCCTGGAGCGTGGCGCGGTCGACCACCGTGGCGTAGTCGTCCATCGTCCCCGCGACGCAGATCCTGCCGCCGTCGGGGCTCATCGAAAGGCCGTGGTGGCGCGAGTCGTTGACCCAGGTGGTGCGGTCGGGATCGGTCGCCGGGGCGGCGGGGAGCTCCTTCACCCGGGTGATCCGGTCCGTGGCGATGTCGTACTCCAGGAAGCCGTTGAAGAAGGAGACCTGGAAGTAGAGCTTCTTCTCGTCCGGTGTGAAGACGAGCGGGCGGACGGCGTCGGAGAGGTCATCGCGCCCGAAGGCGTCGAGGCGTCCGCGCATGTCGATGACGCGGACGGTCTCGAAGGTGCGGGCGTCGACGACGGTGATGCGGCGGTCGCCCTTGGTCCAGTCGAGCCAGGGGGCGTCGAGTGCGGTGGTGACCTCGCCGATGGACATGTTCCACAGGAGGCCGTCGGAGGTGAAGACGTTCTCGTGCGGCTTGTCGCCCGTCGCGAAGGAACCGAGTTCACGGCCGGTGGTGATGTCGAGGACGTGGACCGTGTTCCCCGTGGAGGCGGAGACCGCGACGCGGGTGCCGTCGGGCGAGACGGCCATGTGGTCGGCGCGGTGACCGGCCACCGCGAAGCGCCAGTTGATCCGTCCGGTGCGCAGGTCGAGGGAGACGACGTCGGCGAAGCTGGGCCGGGAGACGACCATGGCGGAGCCGTCGGGGGTCGCGTACATGTCGTCGACGAACTGGTCGTGGCCCTCCCCCGGGCCGCTGCGGACGCCGAGGAAGAAGGCGAGCTTGACGGGGTTGAGATAGATCTCCCGGAGGCGTTCCCGCTTGTCGGGGATCACGTTCAGGCGTCCGATGCGGTGGAAGTCGCCCCGGGCGGCGATGACGTCGGCCGTTCCGTCCCAGTTGTTGCCGACGAACATCGCCTCGCGGAGCCCGGCGGACGCGGGCCCCTCGGCCGCGGGCCCCTCGGGGGCGGCCGCTCCGGTGCCGCCGGCGGTGGCGACGAGGGCGAGGGCGACCGCGACGGCCGCGGCGAGGTGACGGGCGCGGCGCGGGCGGGTGCGGGAGGTGCCGGGGGCGCCGGAGGCGCGGGGGCTCGGCACGAGCGTGCTCGACGTGCGGGGAGAGGGCATGCGGGGGTCCTTCTTCCGGCTCGCAGGGGTGGACTTACCCGAAGTAACCATGTACATGCCAATCTCGCAAGCCTGCCGCGCACCCCGTTTCGCAGGCGCCTCGTCCCACTCCGGTGCCCGGTGGGAGATCATGGAATCCGGAACCCCGAAGGGACGGAACGGACGATGAGGCACCGCAGTGTCGCCGACCTGATGACGCCGACCGCGGTGGCGGTGCAACCCGGGACCTCGTTCAAGGAGATCGCGCGGCTCCTCGACGAGTACGGCATCACCGCGGTCCCCGTGGTCGACGAGGAGAACCGGCCGGTGGGCGTGGTCTCCGAGGCGGATCTCCTGAGGCGGCACACGGCGAAGGACGGGCCCAGCACGGCGGAGGCCATGATGTCGAGCCCCGTCGTGACGGCCCGGCCCTCCTGGACGGCGGTCGAGGCCGCCCGTCTGATGGAGCGGCACCGGGTGAAGCGGCTGCCGGTGGTGGACACGGACGGACGGCTCATCGGGGTGCTGAGCCGGAGCGACCTGCTTCAGCTGTTCCTGCGGAGGGACCGCTCGATCCAGGAGGAGATCCGCGAGGACGTCGTCGTCCGCATCCTGCGCCTCTCCCCCGCCGCCGTGCACATCGACGTCGACGAGGGCCGCGTCACGCTCAGCGGCACGCTGGACCGCCCGGGGATCGGCCCGATCCTCGTCCGGCTGTGCGAGACGGTGGACGGGGTGGTGGAGGTCGCGGACCGGCTGGCGTACGAGGAGGCCGAGGGGGCGGCGGTCCGGTCGGACGGGTCAGGGCCGGACGGGCCGTGACCGGCCGGGATCCGCGGGCCCGGTGGAGATCCGCGAGGTCGGGAACCCGGCGGAGGCCCCTGGGTGCCGGCGAGGAACCGGCGGGGAAGCTCTCGGCGGGCTCACCCGCACTCGCGGCAGCGGACCCGTCCGCACTCGCGGAAACCGGCGGGAACCCGCTGGGAACGGCTCATGGCCCGTGCGGAGGGCCGACGGCGACGGGCCGCGCCACGGCGCGCGCCCGGACGGGGCCCGACGGACGGACGACGCCCCGCCGGGCCCTCGCCGCGGGCGGCGGTCCCGTCAGGTGACCGCCTCCGGCCAGCCGTATCCGGGGCCGGTGTGCTGGGGAACGGTCCCCGCGCCCACCGCCTCCATCTCCCGGTTGGCCTCCCGCATGAGCTTGCCGGCCAGGTCCTTCATCGCCCGGCTCGCGGCGAGCTCGTCACCGATCGCCGGCACGTCCACGTCCGCCGGGTTGCACCGGGCGGAGCCGTGACCCGTGAGGGTCGAGCTTCCGGTGCTCAACCGGGCCTCGGCCTTGGTCATGCCGCGCTCCTCGACCAGTTCCACGCCGACCGTCCACTCCAGGGTGCGGGTCATGGCCTGCCTCCTCGTACTTCGAGCCGCGCACGACCGATGCACGGCCCCGTTCCCTGTCTCCAGGATCCATCGGTCCGGACCGGAACGCACGGGGACGGCGGACGGGTGCGGCACGAGCGCCCCGTGGCAGCGGGGCCGTCCCCCGGAACCGGGACGGTCGGCCAGGTCGTCGCGCGTGCGGCCCGGCGGGTAGGGGCACCCGGTCGAACCGGGTGCGCGGGGTGTCCGGATGATAGCTGTCATGATCAATACATCTCGCACCGCCGGCACCTCCCGGCGCGGTGTGCTCACCGCGCTGGCCGCCACCGCGGCCGCTGTTCCCCTCGCGTCCCTGCCCGCCGCCCCCGCTCGCGCCGCCCAGGCGGCCGGCACGGCCGCCGCTCCCGCCCTGACACCGCTCGCCGCTCCCGTGACCGGCCTCGGCGCCCCCCGGTCCGCCGTGACCGTCGCCGCCCTCAACGCCGACTGGTTCGGCCCCGTGGCCCTCGGCACCCTCAGTGCCGACGTGCTGCCCGGCACCCCGGCCCGTACCGAGGTCACCTCCGGCGGCAGGCGCGTCGCGCTCCTGACGCACGGCGCCCGCACGGTGCTCCTTCCCGGCCCCGAGCGCACCTTCACCGAGAACAAGCGGCCCTTCGTCGACGACTTCCGGCGCACGCTGCCGGACCTGGCGCTCCCCGAGGCCGACCGCGCGTACTGGGGCACCGCCCCCGGCGGCGGTGGCTGGACGACGCTCGGCGGCTCCGCCACCGACTTCTCGGTGACCCCCGGCGCCGGCGTCATCAACCTGACCACGGACTACGCGAGCCGCCACGCCAGCGTCCGCGACGGCGAGATCACCGACGTCGACGTGCGCGCGGTGGCCAGGTTCGACAAGGTGCCCACGGGCCAGGCGTGTTCGTACGCCCTGTCCTTCGGTTACCAGGACTCGCACAACAACTACCGGGCCCGGCTCTCCTTCACCACCACGGGGGCCGTCGAGCTCCGCGTCGAGAAGGAGGTCGCCGACGCCGTCACGCAGTTGGCGCCGGCCGTCCCCCTGGCCACCGGAGTCGCCGCCGGCACCGACTGGACCGTCCGGGTCCGCCGCGAGGGCACCAGGATCCGGGCCAAGGCCTGGCGTACGGCCGGCGCCGAGCCCACCGCCTGGACCACCGAGGCCGACGACGCCACCTTCGGCAAGGGCCGGGTGGGCCTGCGGGCCCTCGCCAACGACGGCTGCACCAACCTGCCCGTCAAACTGACCGTCAGCCGTTTCGAGGTCACCGACGCGACCTGGGAGGCCCCGCCGACGGTCACCCACGGCGACTGGGTGCGCGTCCTCGACCAGCCGTTCGACGGCACCTGGACCCCGGCCCTCGAGACCCAGATCCGCGCCTGGGCCGGTTCGACCGCGCCCGACGTGCTCGCCTTCGCGGCCATGTTCCTGCCGGGCGCGCCGGCCGTGACCGCGGGCGCGGGCACCGCCGCGGGCAGGCAGGTCCTGGGTGAGGCCGGCTACGGCTACCTCGACCCGCAGGGCAACCGCTACGAGGGCGCCGACTTCCACGAGTACATGAACACGGGCTGGACCTTCCCGGACGGTACGTACACCGGCCCGTCCAGTAAGCAGGTCGGCAACCTGGACTGCTCCGGCTACACGCGGATGGTGTTCGGCTACCACCACAAGGTCCCGCTGGCGGCCGGCGCCGACACCTCGGGCACGCGGCTGCCGCGCAAGTCCCGCGACATGGTCGACCACGCGCCGGGCGCCCGGATCGACCAGACGGCCGGCGGCGCGGCACCGGCGGCGGCCCTGCTGCAGCCGGGCGACCTGCTCCTCTTCAACGCCGACTCGGGCGACGACGGCCCGACCGTCACGGTCGACCACGTCGGCATCTACCTGGGGCAGGACACGAACGGCAAGCGCCGCTTCCTCTCCAGCCGCAAGACCGGCAACGGACCGACCATGTCGGACCTGGCGGGCTCCTCCACCCTGGACGGCACGGGCACGTACGCCACGAAGCTCCACACCGTGCACCGCGTCTGACGCACACCCCGGTGTCCCTTATCCCGCGGGACGGCGGCGTACGCGTGTTCCCATGGCTGCCATCGGAGTTCCCATGGCAGCCATGGGAATCCCCATTGGAAAGCTTTCCGGGACGCGGCTACGTTCGAGGACATCGCCACCCCGACGGTCTCCGACCGGGGCGCCGGGTGAGCGATCACCACCCTCCGGGCCGGACCCCGGCCCGTACCTCCCGGGAGAAACCCCATGCCCAAGATCCTGTTCGTGATGACCGGCACCGACCACTGGACCCTGGCCGACGGTACGAAGCACCCGACCGGCTTCTGGGCCGAGGAGGCCGCCGCCCCGTACGAGGCGTTCACGGCCGCCGGGTACGAGGTCGTCGTCGCCACCCCCGGCGGTGTCGTCCCCACCGTCGACAGGAGCAGCCTCGCCCCGGAGTTCAACGGCGGTCAGGAGGGTGCCGACAAGGTCGCCGCCACCCTCGACTCGCTCACCGCGCTCCAGCACCCGCTGCGCCTCGAGGACGTGGATCCGGCCGACTACGCGGCCGTCTTCTACCCGGGCGGCCACGGCCCCATGGAGGACCTCGCCGTCGACGCCACCTCCGGCAGGCTGCTGGTCGAGGCCCTGCGCTCCGGCAGGCCGCTGGCCGTCGTCTGCCACGGCCCGGCCGCGCTCCTCGCCGCCACGGACGCCGACGGCTCGAACGCCTTCGCCGGCTACCGGGTCGCCGCCTTCACCAACGACGAGGAGACCCAGTCCGGCTTCGCCGACAAGGCGAAGTGGCTCCTGGAGAACCGTCTCACCGAAGCCGGCCTGGACGTCCGGGTGGGCGAGCCGTGGGTGCCGAACGTGGTCGTCGACCGCAATCTCATCACCGGCCAGAACCCGGCTTCCTCCGCCCCGCTGGCCGCCGAGGTCCTCAAGGTCCTGGGCGCCTGACGGCGCGTACGGCCGCCGCTGCCGCGAGGACCGCGTCGGCCGCCGGCGTACGGCCGTACGGGTCGCCGGACGACTCGTACGGCCGTACGCCGCGTACCGGCCGTTCCGACCCGTCCCTCACTCGTCCCGCAGCCGTCCCGCGTCCGTCCTGCCATAGGCGGCGGGTAGGCTTTCCCCGTGAGACATACGGATCCTGATGGCACCGGGCCGACCGGCGGAACGCGGCCCGGCGGGACGTCCGTGACGGACCTGAATCTGCTGCGTACCTTCCTCGCGGTGTACCGCTCCGGCTCGTTCACCGCGGCCGCCGGGCTCCTGGGGCTTTCGCAGCCCACGGTGACCACCCAGATCCGTGCCCTGGAGCGGCAGACCGGCAGGGAGATGTTCGAGCGTCTGCCCCGCGGCGTCGCCCCGACCGCCGTCGCCCATGACCTCGCGGCCCGCGTCGCCGCCCCCCTCGACGCGCTCGCCGCCGTCGGCCACGGGACGGCGCCCCACGAGCGGGCGGCCCCCGTCCACCTGGCGGGGCCCGCCGAGCTGCTCTGCACCCGCGTCCTGCCCGCCCTGGCACCGCTGGTGGCCGAAGGGGTGCGGCTCCGCGTCACCCCGGGCCTGACCGATCCGCTCCTCGACGAACTCCGCGCCGGACGCCACGACCTGGTCATCGCCACCTTCCGGCCCCGGGGGCGCGCCCTGACGGCCGTACCGCTGATGGACGAGGAGTTCGCGCTGGTCGCCGCCCCCGTCTGGGCGGACCGCGTGAAGGAGCGGCCGGCCGGGGAGGGCCCGGCGGCGCTGCACGGGATCCCCCTGGTCACGTACGCGGAGGACCTGCCGATCGCCCGTCGCTACTGGCGTCACGTCTTCGGCACCCGGTTGTCCTGCCCGGCGGCCGTCACCGTGCCCGACCTGCGCGGTGTCCTGGCCGCGGTGACCGCCGGCGCCGGTTTCACCGTCCTGCCGCGCTACCTCTGCGAAGCGGAGCTGGCCTCCGGCGCCCTCGTCGCCCTTCACCGTCCGGACGACCCGCCCATCAACACCGCCTATCTGGCCCAACGCCCCGGCCGCCCCGCCGGCCCCGACGTCATCCGCGTCCGCGACCTGCTGATCGAGGCCGGACGGACCTGGTGACCCGCCCGGCCCCCACGGGCGGCTCGGGTACGACGGGACCGACGGCCCCCGGCCCCGGTACGCGGCGGCTCACCCCGCGCGCACGGCCGGCCTGTCGGCGGCTTCGGCGGCGGCGCGGCGCCAGGCGGCCTCACGGAGCAGCCTCAGCCCGTTGAGGCCGACGAGGACGGTGGAGCCCTCGTGGCCGAGGACGCCGAGGGGCAGCGGCAGGGTGCCCAGGAGGTCCCAGAGCACCAGGACGGCGATGAAGAACCCGGCGACGGCGAGGTTCTGCACGACCAGGGCGCGGGCGCGGCGGGAGAGCGCGACGACCGTGGGGACGGTGGCGAGTTCGTCCCGGACGATCACCGCGTCGGCGGTCTCCAGGGCGAGGTCGGAGCCGGCGCGGCCCATGGCGACACCGGTGTGGGCGGCGGCCAGGGCGGGGGCGTCGTTGACGCCGTCTCCGATCACCATGACCTTGCGTCCGGCCTTCTCCTGGTCCTGGACGGCGGCGACCTTGTCCTGCGGCAGGAGGCCGGCGCGGACGTCGGTGATGCCGACGGCGGCGGCGAGGCGGGCGGCGGCGCGCGGGTTGTCGCCGGTGAGCAGCATCGGGGCGGTACCGGTGAGGCCGGTCAGGGCGGCGACGGTGGCGGTGGCGTCCGGGCGCAGCCGGTCCTCGATGCCCAGGACGCCGGCCGGCACCCCGTCCACCTTGACGAGGACGGCGGTGTGTCCGCCGGCCTCGAACTCGGCCGCCGTGCCGGCGGCGCGGGCCGAGAGCGGGTCCTCGGCTCCGTGCAGGAGCCGGGCGGGGGCACCGGCCTCGACCGTCCTGCCGTCCACGGTGGCGGTGACGCCGATGCCGGGGGTGGAGCCGAAGTCCTCGGCGGGCGCGAGCCGTTGGCCGCGGGCGCGGGCGGCGAGGACGACCGCGCGGGCCAGCGGGTGCTCGCTGGGGTGCTCGGCGGCCGCCGCGAGCGCCAGCAGCCGGTCCTCGTCGATGTCCCCGTCGAGGCCCTCTTCGTACGAGCCTTCCGGGCCGGACCGGGACAGGACGCGGACGGCGGTGACGCGCGGGGTGCCCTCCGTCAGCGTGCCCGTCTTGTCGAGGGCCACCGCGTCGACCTGTCCGAGGCGCTCCATCACCACGGCGGACTTCACGAGCACGCCGTGCCGGCCGGCGTTCGCGAGGGCGGAGAGCAGCGGCGGCATGGTGGCCAGGACCACGGCGCACGGCGAGGCGACGATCATGAAGGTCATCGCGCGCAGCAGCGAGGCGGTCAGCTCCGCGCCGAACGCCAGCGGGACCAGGAACACGGCCAGGGTCGCGGCGACCATGCCGAGCGAGTACCGCTGCTCGATCTTCTCGATGAACAGCTGCGTGGGGGCCTTGGTCTCGGAGGCTTCCTCGACCATCCGCACGATCCGGGCGATCACCGAGTCGGAGGCGTCCCGGCCGACCTCGACCCGCAGCACGCCGGTGCCGTTGAGGGTGCCCGCGAAGACCTCGTCACCGGTCTCCTTGAGCACCGGCAGCGGCTCGCCGGTGATGGTGGCCTGGTCGACCTCGCTCGCCCCCGCCAGGACGCGGCCGTCGGCCCCGACCCGCTCACCGGGGCGGATCACGATGACGTTCCCGACCAGGAGGTCCCCGGTCGGCACGCTCTCCTCTGTGCCGTCGTCCCGGATCCGGGCGGCGGTGGCCGGCGCGAGGTCGAGGAGTCCGCGCACCGAGTCCTCGGTACGGGCGGTCGCCACCGCCTCCAGGGCGCCGGAGGTCGCGAAGATGACGATCAGCAGGGCTCCGTCGAGGACCTGCCCGATGGCCGCGGCGCCGAGGGCGGCGACGACCATGAGCAGATCCACGTCCAGGGTCCTGTCCTTCAGCGCCTTCAGGCCCTCCCACGCGGGTTCCCAGCCGCCGGTGAGATAGGTGGCGGCGAAGAGCGGGCCCCAGGCCCACCCCGGGGCCCCGAGAAGGTCCAGGGGGAGGGCGATCAGGAACAGCACGAGGGCGGCCAGGGCCCAGCGGGCCTCCGGCAGGGCCAGGACACGGGTGCGCCGCCGGACGGCCGAGGGGCCGGTGGAAACGGATACGGGCTGGGTCAGGGTGGAGGCCATGACAGAGGGAGTCCTTCACGGGAGGAGTCGTACGCCCTCACCGTACAGGAACACTTGAACATCCATTCATATGTCTACTTCCGTAGGATGCTGCCCATGGGCCACGGAGTGAACGCACCGGACAACAGCACGACACCGCGCACCCGCCTGACCCCGGAGAACGCGCAGCAGGTCGCCACCACGCTCCAGGCGCTGTCCACACCGTCGAGGCTCCTGATCCTGGCCCGCCTCCGCGAAGGCCCCTGCCCGGCGACCGAACTGGCCGCGGCCGTCGGCATGGAGCAGTCCGCCTGCTCCCACCAGCTGCGACTGCTCCGCAACCTCGGCCTCGTCACCGGCACCCGCGAGGGCCGCTCCGTCGTCTACGCGCTCCACGACGACCACGTCGCCGGCCTCCTCGACCAGGCCCTCTACCACGTGGAGCACCTTCGGCTCGGCATGACCGACACCGGCCCCGGGACACGCTGAAACGGCGACCGGGGCCACGTACGGGCGCGGTGAACGCCCGTCAGCGGAGGAACGGCGCGTACGTGTGCTGTGCGACCAGGGACTCCATCTGCTTCGCGGCCGGGAGTACGGTGCCCACGGCGACGCTCACGGCGATCAGCAGGGTCGTCGCACTGAGCGCGAACCCCTCGGCGGGCCCGTCGAGCACGGTGAGCGCCACGACGGGCACCAGGGCGACGACCGTCATGGCGAGCGCGGCGGCGAGTCCGATCCGCGACTGGACGTACCCGATGTACTCGGCGGTCGCCCGGCCCATGCGGATACCGGGTACGAACAGGCCCGATCGCTCCAATCGGCGCGCGAGGTCGTCGGCGGCCGGCGCGATGCCCGCCCGGAGCCACGCGTGCGCGAAGACGACCAGTACGTACACGGGCAGCAGCCACGGCCCCACCGGCGCCGGCACGAGAAGCAGCAGGGAGGCCGGGATCATCACGCCGAAGCCGCCCTGGCCGCCTCGGACGGGCACGTACGTCGGTGTGGGACCCGGGTTCAGGCGGCCGACCATCCGGCGGGCCCGCTGGACCGGGACGCGCCGCTCCGCCTGCCACACGGTGATGACCACCACCGCCATGACCACGAACGCGGCGGCGACGAGCGGGAGGACGAAGGCGCCGCGCGTGCCTCCGGTCTCCCCGGCGGCGGTGATCACCTGACCGGGGACGACCGCGACGACCTGGACGAGGAAGAGCACGGCGATCCCCTCGCCGACGCCCCGGGCCGTGATCAGACCGCTCAGGAGGACGACGACCGCCGTACCCGCCGTCATGCAGGCCACCAGCGCGACCTGGGCCAGTGGGCCGTCCGCGCGCGCGTGGAGCAGGGGCGAGTTTTCCGAGGCGCAGACGCCGGTGAGCGGGACGCACCCGCCGTCGGCCACCGCCACCACCACCGCCCCGGCGAACAGGGCGCCCAGGAGGACGGCCAACCACCGGGTCCGGCGCGCGACCACGGCGGCGCCGTCCTCACCGGTCGCCGCCAGGAGCCGGAGGCGCGGAACGAGCGGACCCGCGACCTCCATGACCAGACGGGCGGCGAGGACCGGCGCGATCCCGAAGGCGAACACCGAGAGGTGGCCGAGCCCGCCGCCGGTGAGCACCTCGACGAGGCCGTGGAGCCGCTGCCCTCCCCCGTCGCCCCCGTCGCCCTTCGCCGGCGCCCCGACGCGTACGCCCGGCAGGGGTAGGCCCTGTCCCAGCCGGAAGAGGACGACGGCGAGCAGTGTCCACAGCAGCCTCTTCCGCAGCACGGGTACGCGCAGCACTCGTACGAGCATGACCGACTCCCCCGTCCGTCCTGACCGCCCCGTCCGTCCTTGCCGTGACCGGGCCGGCCTTCACGCCCTCCGAACGCTCCCTCTTGTTTGACACGTAGTCAACTCCCTTACGGGCGGGGCACCGCGGCGCGCGCCACGACGAGGAGGAAGAGTCCGCAGGCCGACACGAGCAGCCATCCCGGCCGGGTCGCGGCGGCGAGGCCCGCGGGGTCGGCTCCCGCGGCCAGGCCTCCGGCGACGGCGACGCCGACCGCCGCACCGACCTGACGTGCCGTGGAGGTGACCGCCCCCGCCACTCCGGCCCGGGACGACGGCAGACCGCTGACCGCCGTGTTGGTCAGGGGCGCGTTGGCGAAGCCGAAGCCGACGCCTATCAGCAGGAAGGCGAGGAGGATCAGCGGCACGCTCGTGCCCTGGTCCAGGCCCACCAGGCAGAGACCGCCGGCCGCGGTGGACCCGCCCGCGAGGATCAGCGGACGCCGTGGTCCGAGACGGCCCACGAGAGCACCGGACCAGGGCGCGCAGAGAGTGGCCCCGAGCGCCATGGGCAGGGTCACGGCACCGCTCGCGAGCGGCGTCCAGCCACGGGCGTGCTGGAGGTGGAGAGTGGTGAGCAGCAGCGTCACGTTCAGTGCGACGAACACGGCCGCCGCGCCGAGCACCGCCGTGGCGAACGGCGGCCGGCGGAAGAGACCGAGGTCCATCAGGGGTTCACGGCGGCGCCGTTCGACCCGGACGAAACCGGCCGCGGCCGCCACGGTCAGCACGTAACCGGTGAGGGCCGCGGGTGACGTCCAGCCGACGCGGGGCCCTTCGATGAGGATGCCGACGGAGAGGCAGAGGACCAGAGTGAGGAGCACCTGCCCGGGCAGGTCGAGGCGACGGGCGCGCTCCCCACGGGACTCCGGTACGACCACGGCCACCAGGACGAGGGCGGCGACGACGACCGGCGCGTTGATCCAGAACACCGAGCGCCAGCCGAACGCGGCGATGAGCGCCCCACCGGTCACCGGGCCCGCCGCCATGCTGAGCCCGAAGACCGATGCCCACACCCCGATCGCGCGGGCGCGCTCCCGGGGGTCGGGCATCGCGTTCACCACGATCGCCAGGGCCACCGGACTCAGCATCGAGGCCCCGACGCCCTGGACGGCCCGGGCGGCGACGAGCACGCCGAAGGACGGGGCGAGGGCGCACGCGAGGGAGGCGAGGCCGAAGACGAGCAGTCCGCACCGGAAGACCCGGCGGCGCCCGAAGCGGTCGGCGAGTGCCCCGGAGACGATGAGCAGGCTGGCCATGACCACCGTGTAGGCGTCGACGACCCATTCGAGGCCGTGGGTGCCCACGTCGAGGCCACGCCCGATCCCGGGCAGCCCCACGTTGACGATGGTGGTGTCCACACCGACCAGGAACATGCTGAGCGCGCAGACCGCGAGCACCGCCCAGCGGCGGCGGGCGCTCAGCGGGACGGGTGGAGCGGGCAGGGATGCCGTGAGCAAAGGAGTTCCCCCTTCGACGAGATTCGACGCGCCCAGACTCGGGCGGGGGAAGGACCCGGGACCAGGAACTTTGCGAAGACCGCAAAATAGCCGCATGGACGCCGAACTCGCGGAACTCATCGACAGCATCGGGCCACGGCTGCGCGCCCTGCGGCGCGACCGCGGCCTCACCCTCGAAACCCTCGCGGAGGGCACCGGAATCTCCGTCAGCACGCTGTCGCGCCTGGAGTCGGGCCTGCGGCGTCCGACGCTCGACCTCCTCATCCCGCTCGCCAGGGTCCACCGCGTCGCCCTCGACCAGCTGGTGGCGGCCCCGGCCACCGGCGACCCACGGGTCCACCTGACCCCGCGGAGCCGGGAACGCGGAAGCGTCCTCGTTCCGTTGACGCAGTACCCGGGCCGGGTGCAGGTCTTCAAGCAGGTCCTCGCGCACCGCGAACCGAGGCTGGTGACCCACGCCGGTTACGAGTGGCTGTACGTACTCGCCGGGGAACTCCGGCTCATCCTCGGGGAGCGGGAGGTGACCCTACGGCCGGGCGAGGTGGCCGAGTTCGACACCGGCGAGCCGCACTGGTTCGGCCCCGCGGGCCGCGAAGCGGTGGAGATCCTGCACCTGTTCGGCCCGCACGGGGACCACGCCGTGGTGCGGACCGGACCAGGGTGTGACACCGGGGCGTGACACCGGGCGTGACGGCGACGGCGCCGTGGTGACGGGCGGAACTCCGCCCGTCCCAGGACGCCGTCGGCATGGTCCGCCGACCGGCCCCGCCGACGGGCGACACGGCTGTCCAGAGCCGCGTCGCCCGGTCGGGAGGCCGTTCACCCGCTCGCTCTGTCGGTCGGGGTCGGCCGGGAGCGTCGGCGGAACGGTCAGATGCGGCCCTCGTCGGTGCGGCCGCGGCGCTCGGAGAGTTCGTCGGTCACGTCGGCCTCGTCGGTCTCGATGTCGATCCGCTCCTTGCGGACCTGACCGGTGACCGTCTCCTCCTCCGTGACCTCGTCCGTGCGCAGACTCACCCGCTCGACGGGGACGGCCCGTGTCTCGACCACGGGGCGCTCTTCATAGAGCGTCACTTCGTGTTCGGCCTCGGAGATCTCGGGTCCTGACAAGGCCTGGCCCCGGTTCGCCTCGGTGATGGGCTCGCGCTCCACGCGGACTTCCTCGTGCCTGACCGGGATGGTCTGCTGGACGTCCTCGGTGACGACGTACTTGCGCAGCCTGATCCGGCCGGTCTCCACCTGTTCGGTGCCGACGTGCATCTGCTCCTCGGAGCGGGTCATGGCGTCGTCACCCGTACGCGACGTGCCGTCGCCGGCAGCGCTCGTGCCACTCATGCCCAGGCCGCCGGCAGCGCTCCTGGTGTCGCCCAGGCCGCCGTCGCCACGCCGGGCGGTGTCCGCCGTGCCGTGCGCCCAGCCGCCCTCGCCGGGCCGGTTCGCCTGCTGCCAGGCCTCGTCCCAGGCGATGCCGTAGTGCTCGTACAGCCGCCGCTCCTCGTGGTTGGACAGGTGACCTCCGCCGTCCACGTCGACGTGGGGGGCGTCCTTGACCCGATCCTTCGGGTACGGGACCTCCAGGTGGTCGTCGACCATGGACGCGTCCTTGATCGGCACGAACGACTCGCTGGTACCGAACAGGCCGGTCTTGACGGTGACCCACTCGGGACGGCCGGTGACGTCGTCGACGTAGATGTGCTTGGCGTCACCGATCTTCTTCCCCTGGGGGTCGTAGACCGGGTGGTCCACCACCGCGGGAATCTGTTCCTGGGCAATCATGATGGCCCTCCTGGTTCTGTCTCGGTAACCGCGCGACTTACCGCACCCGAGCGAGGAAAACACGTGGACCACCCGGTGATTGATTTGATTCTTGACCGGTTGAGCGCTCAACTCCCGCAGCCGGATGTCACCGGACGACGTGGCCGGCGCCGGTCGTCACGGCGGTGTGGACGCCGCGGCTGCGGCTGTGACTCCGGAGAAGCCGGCGGCCGAGGTCGCGGGCCAGGGCCAGGAGGGCCGGCGCGACGATCACGGCCCGGACCGGCCGGCGCCGCGGTTGGGCCCTGAGCTCGCGAAGCCGCCGCCAGGAGTGTCCCGTTGGGCCTCCGGTGACCGGGACGTCCGGGGACGGGGTCCGCGATGGCTCGACTTCGTACCGGTGCGAGGGGGTCACGAGGTGCCCGTGGTCCTGCCCCACCTCATCGGGACGGGCAACCGGTTCGGTCACGGCGACCAGGTCCTCGCCCAGGGCGCGTATCCGGAACTGGTCGTCGGCAGAACGCCGTTGGATCCCCGGGCCACGGCGCAGGCGGCCACGGAGTTGCTGGGCTACCGCGACGACACCGTGCAGGACCCGCGGACCGCCGGGGACGGCATGGTCCGTTCGACGGTGTGGTCGCTCTGGCGGGACTGAGCCACGCCCTCGTCGTCGACCCGGGCCCGGTGAGGCACGGTGCCGGCCGGCGCGTCGGCACCGGCCGGCCAGGAAGCGCGCCCCACGGAGGCGGAAAGCCGACGAGGGCTCAGCGGAGTCGGCGCGCGCGCAGGATCAGGTCGTCGGTGTGGTGCGCGCCGGCGCCGCCTTCGGGCGCCACGCGCGGCCGCTGCTCGTCCACCTCCACCACCCAGTCCTCGTCGAGGAGTGCCGTGACCATCGAGGGCCAGACGTAGTCCGCCGGATCGAAGCCGCTTTCGTGCGTCTGCCGGGTGTCCATCCCCGCGTGGTGGACGAGCAGCAGCACACCGCCGACCGCGACGGCCGAGAGCAGCGCACGCTCGGCCGCGGCGTCGGGGGTGCGCAGCAGCGCCGGATACTGGGCGGAGACCAGGTCGAAGGAGGCCGGCGGGAGCGCCGCGTCCGTCAGCGTGGCGTGCACCCAGCGGACGTCGACACCGGCGTCCCGCGCGTGCCCGGCCGCCCGTTCCAGCGCCACGCCCGAGACTTCGAGCGCGGTCACGTCCCAGCCGCCGCGCGCGAGCCAGACGGCGTCCGCGCCCTCGCCGCAGCCCACGTCGAGCACCCGTCCTGGGGTGAGCCCGGCGGTCTCGGCCACGAGCGCGCCGTTGGGCCGGCCGCTCCACAGTTGCCGCCGCTCGGCATACCGGTCGTCCCACTCCGCCCGCACGGCGGGATCTCCGAGGTATCCGCCGGCAGGCGAGGGGCTGTCGTACGCGGGCGATCCCGCTGCGATGTTCTCGGTCACGGTTCCACCGTCACCCACCGCGCCCCGCTCCCGCCACTGCTGTTGCCGATCCGGCAAAACGGCGCGACGACGCCGGGGCCGAGGCGCGACCCGGCGTCGCGGGGCGGGGGGCGGGCAGGTCCTGGACCGTCACATCGCCGCGCTCGGCTCCCCGTACACGGAGGAGGCGTTCCTGCGGCCGCCTTCCGAGCCGACCGGTCGGAACGCCGTCGTCGCCGTTCCGGACGCCGTGTTCACCCCGTGGCTCGCCGGCCTCGTCAGGGCTTCGGATTTCGGGCCTCGACCAGGAGCAGAGCGACGTCGTCCGGGTCGTCGGGCCTGCGCATGGCGTCGACCAGTCGGGCGCAGGTGGTGTCGAGGTGCGGGCCCGCGGGGCCGAGGGTTCCCAGGAGGAGGGCGAGACGTTCGTCGATGGGGTCGTCGCGGGTCTCGACGAGGCCGTCGGTGTAGAGAAGGAGCTGGTCACCGGGGCACAGGGGGACGGTCGTGGTGTCGAAGTCGACGCCGCCGACGCCGAGCGGGGCTCCGGTGGGCAGGTCGAGCAGTTCGGGCGGGTCTCCGGGGCGGGTGAGGACCGGGGGGAGGTGCCCGGCGTTGGCGATGCGGCACTGTCCGGTGGCCGGGTCGAAGGTGGCGTAGAGGCAGGTGGCGATGGAGTGCTCCAGGCCGTGGGTGAGCCGGTCGAGGTGGTGGAGGATCTCCTCGGGGGGCAGGTCGAGGGCGGCGTAGGCGCGGGCGGCGGTGCACAACTGGCCCATGGTGGCCGCCGCGTCGATGCCGTTGCCCATCACGTCACCGATGACGAGGGCGGTCTTCTCACCGGCCAGGGGGATCACGTCGTACCAGTCGCCGCCGACCTCGTTGGCCGCCTGGGCCGGCTGGTAGAGGGAGGCGATCCTCAGGCCCGGTCGTTGTGGCGGGGCGGGCGGCAGAAGGCTGCGCTGGAGGGTTTCGGCGGCGGTGCGCACGTTCTGGTGCCAGCGGGCGTTGTCGATGGCGACGGCGGCCCGTGCGGCGAGTTCGCGGGCGAGGAGGACGTCGTCCTCGTCGAAGGGATGGGGGTTGCGGATGCGCAGGAGGTCGAAGGCTCCGAGGATCTCGTCCCGGGCGATCAGCGGGACCGCGAGGTAGGAGTGGGCGCCCGCGCGGGCGAGGGTGTCGGCGGACCGCGCGTCGCGGGCGATGCGCCGCAGGTCCTGTTCGTCGCAGTGGGCGACGAGGACGGGCTGCCCGGTGCGTACGCACTGGGTGATCAGCCGGTCCGGGCCGTAGGCGGCGACCTCGCCGACCGGGTCGGCCGCGGCGGTGATGTCGGTGGGAAAGGCGGAGGCGACGGCGAGTGCCCGGAACAGCACCGGGCCGTTCGGGTGCCGTGTGGAGGTGCGGTAGGACAGCACGTCGTTGAGGATGTCGACGGCGGTCACGTCCGCGAGATCCGGGACCGCGACCTCGGCGAGCTCCCGGGCGGTCTGTTCGACCCCGAGCGTCGTGCCGATCCGGGCGGAGGCGTCCGCGATCAACGTGAGTCGTCGCCGGGCCCGCTCGGCCTCGGCGGCGGCCAGGTGGCGCTCGGTGACGTCGACGACCGAGGACGCCACCCCGATCACCTGGCCCGCGGGGCCGTGGATCCGGTAGTACGAGATCGACCACGCGTGGTCGTGGTCAGGGTCGGCGCGGGTACGGCTCACGATGTACTGGTCGACGAGCGGCGTGCCCGTCGTCAGCACGTGGCGCAGGGCCCTCTCGACCGTTTCCACCCCTTCGTAGGGGTGGATGTCACGGGGGCGGCGGCCGATGTGCTCGGCGGCCGGTACCCCGTTGATCCGTTCCAGCGCGGGGTTGACCAGCCGGTAGCGCAGATCTGTGTCCATCAGCGCGAACCCCACCGGCGCCTGGGACACCAGCTGATCGGAGAGCGCCAGCCGGCTCTCCACGTCGTGCAGCGTCGCCTGGTCGACCGCCATGCCCAGCGCGTACACGTCGCCCAGGTCGTCCAGCAGACGCACGTTGCGGAACTCCACAAGCCGCGTCGCGCCGTCCCGGTGGCGGACGGGAAAGACCCCGGCCCAGCTCTGCCCGGTGGCCATCACGCCGGCGAACAGCTCCGCCGCCCGCGCACGGTTCTCCGTGCTCAGCAGCAGGCGCGCCGCGTACTGCCCCAGCGCCTCCGCGGCGGTGTATCCGAAGGTGTCGGTGGCCTGCGGACTCCAGAAGACGATGCGCCCGTCCATGTCCACCACGACCGCCGCGACGTTCAGGAAGTCCAGTACGCTTCCCGCGCTCTGCCGACCCGCACCGGCATCGACGTCGGCCCCGGCGGTCTCGGCGCCGCCGGCTTCGGGCGGTGCGTCCTGGGCCATCGCATGCTCCCTCCGCCCCCGGCCCCGGCGGTGCGGGGAACGCCGCCGGGGGACACTTGCCTCCATGCTGCGCCCTCGACCGGGTCGGGGGCATCCGGGAGGGCGAAGGCTCCGGTGTCGCGTCCCCGTCGGCAGAGGCACGGCGGGGAGACACGACACGGAGCCACGACGCCGGCCGGTTCGGACGGAACAGCCGCGCGTCGGGCCGCCATGAGCGGTGCCGGGGGCACTCGGTCACGGCGCGCGAAGCAGCTGCGCGCCCTGAGTCCGGTGCCCCCGGTCCGCCGGTGGGGCGGGTCAGGCGAGGTTGATGTTCTCCGCCTGGGGGCCCTTCTGGCCCTGCGTGACGTCGAACGTCACGGTCTGGCCCTCCTGGAGCTCACGGAAGCCCGTGGAGTTGATCGCCGAGTAGTGGGCGAAGACGTCCGGGCCGCCGCCGTCCTGGGCGATGAAGCCGAAGCCCTTCTCCGCGTTGAACCACTTCACAGTTCCTGTAGCCATGTCTCATGCCTTCCGGTCGATGAACGCCTCCCGCACCATGCGGAAGACGGAGGTGATCGCCCTGGTTCCTGCGGCACAGCACAGCAAAAAACCCACGCCGAAGGCATGGGCAAGGGAACTTCCGAACCACGACAGCTAACGGGGACGGTACACGTCCGCACACCCTGTCACCAGAGGAAACGCCCGTGTCCGTGCGCGGGGCCCGCCGATGGCCGACGGGCGCGCACCGTCTCAGCCCTCGGCCGGCGGGCCGACCGCCCCGGCGGCGCGGCGGTATTCGGCGTTGATGCGCTGGGCTTCCTCGAGCTGGTCTTCCAGCACGATGATGCGGCAGGCCGCCTCGATGGGCGTTCCCTGGTCGACGAGTTCCCGGGCGCGGGCGGCGATGCGCAGCTGGTAGCGGGAGTAGCGGCGGTGGCCGCCCTCGGAGCGGAGCGGGGTGATCAGACGGGCTTCGCCGATGGCGCGGAGGAAGCCCTGGGTGGTGCCGATCATCTCGGCGGCCCGGCCCATCGTGTAGGCGGGGTAGTCGTCGTCGTCGAGACGGCCGTACGAGTCGTCTGCTGTCATTTGCACCTCTCCGCGGAACGCGTGGAGGGGCCCTGGTGCCGTACGGCACCAGGGCCCCGAAGGAACTTCTGCTACACCATCTGCCGGCCTTGGTACTGTGCCGGCCTTCTGTGTCCGCGGACCCGACCTGACTGCTGCCGGGGGCGCGGGGATCGCGGTTGCTCGACCGGAGACCACCTCACTATCGATGTCCTGCGGTACCCGGACTCAGGACTTCCGTCCGGGCGATCCTGATGGCGCCTCGCTCCTCCGTTTCCCTCAGTGATCAACTTTCTACCTCGGGGTACTGCGTACTGCCGCACTGCGCTTACGGGCACCGCTTCCGCCATGACGACGGTCCCGCTCGGCGGCCCCTGATCACTGCGGGCCACCCGGTCCGGCCGTCAGTCCCGTCGCCGTCCTGCAACCACCTGGCTTCGGAACTCCACCGCCGTACCGTCCTGCAACTGCGTGTACTGCTTTGCACTACTGGTACCGCTTGCCGGCAGTTCGTCTCTGCCAGGCCCTGTTGTCTCTCTGGGCTACGAGAAGAAACCTAGTCGCGCCGCAGTCCGATGTCTACTCCGGCCGCCATAGATTTTCGCGTGTCCCGCAGAGAGGTAATCGACCTTACGGTCGAGTTGGGCAGTTTATGTTGGGGTACATGCATCGGGCAGACGAGGACAGGCGCGAACGATCACGAACCGGGGAGACGTAGTTGGCCACGGTCCGGGGGCAGCTGCTCGACGAGACCGAGCAGCGGAAGGCAACCCCGCTGCTCGCCTTCGACTTCGCCTTCCCGGCGAAGCCTCCTGATCGTGCTGTGGGCGCGGGGAGACGAGGCGGTGCAGCGGGTCATCGAGAAGGCGCACGAGCGGGCGATCGAGACTGCGCTGCGGTGGCTGGAGGAGGAAGTCGCGGAGGTCCGCTGGTCCTCCGGTCGCGAGCGCGCCAAGCTGCCGGGCCTGATCGTCGCAACGTTCCGGCACTCCGAGAACCGCGACGGCTTCCCGCTCCTGCACGGCCACTGCCTGGTCCTGAACCGGGCCCAGCGCCCGGACGGTGCCTGGTACGCCCTGGACACCCGCCGCCTCCTGCGCAACGTCGTTGCCGCCGACACCCTCTACACCCTGACACCGTCCGCAGGGTCTTCAACCGCCACCACATCGTGGCCGAGGCCCGCCGGCACCTGCTGGAAACCCTGCGGCCGCGCCTTCGCACCGGACTGGATACCTGCATCGCCGAGGAGTCGGTGGATCGCCGGCGCCGACGGCAAACCGCCTCGGGAGTCGTCCCGCTACGAGCGGGCCCAGGGTGCCGGCTTCGCCCTGCAGAACGCGATTCGCGCCGCCCGGCACCGCCACGCCCGCGGTGCCGGACGGAGCTCCGGCCGCGCCCGGCACCGCCACGCTCACCGAGCGGCACGATCAAGGCGAGCACGACCAGGTGCCGTCGCACGTGGTCGACCGTCCCTGCCGGGACACCGCCTTCACCCCGGACAGCAAGCCGACGCCGTCCAGGCCCATCAGCAGGCCGCGATGCCACAGGAGTACCTGGAGGGCCGGACGACCGGCCCGGCGACGTGACCGCGGACACCGGAGAACATCGCCCGCCTCGCCGAATCCACCCTGGCCGCCGACGCTCGCCGCCGCGACTACGAGCGGACACGGCCCGGACCGGCAGCCGACGCAAGCACCCCAGCTCCCACTCCTGCCGACCAGCGGCAGCCCCAGCACCCCGGAACCGACCACGGCAGGGAAGCGACGCCCGAGCGCTGACGGCCGCAGCCGGGAGCATGCCGGTTCCTCCCGGTGGGATACCGCGCGAGGTCGCCGGGGCACCGGCCGGGACGCGACCGGCACCCACGGCATGGAGGCGCCGGAGCGGGGCGAGGGCGAGAGGACTGGTCACTTACATACGGAGGTCCTCATGGTCCAGCCGGTCCCGCCTCTATCTCCGGAACTCTTGGAGCGCCTGGAGCAGCTCGTCGACGCCTCCCGGCTCCGGGTGGCCTGTACGCGACGGGCGTCCCGTCACCGCTCTACCGCCGCGCGCGGCAGGGCTCGGGGGCCGGCCGAACGTGGGGCGCGCCGTGCGCCTGCGCCGGTACCGCCGTCGGTGAAGGCGGCGCGCCACGGCGTCCGAAGGCTGTATCTGCCGAGACCGACTGAGGGGAGGTTCCATCGCGCGGGTCGCTCTTTCGGAGAGGGAATGCGGACAACCACGATGTGTAGCGCCGCGCGCACGCCTAGCATCAGACCGACTCCTGACCTGCTCAAGCCAGTCCATGGAAAGCGAGTTGCCGATGCGCCACGCTCACATCCGCCGGTCCTTGATCGCCGCGGTGGTTCTCGCGGGATCGGTGGCCTGCGCTTCTCCGGCGTCCGAGTCCGGCTCCGACGGTGAAGGGCGGCCGAACGCACAGGCGCCGACGAGCGTGGACAGTTCGACGGGATGCCCGGACGCCGGTGTGCTGGAACCGATCCTCGGGAGGCCGGCGTTCCAGCTGGCGAGCCATCAGGCATGGCGGGACGGCGGGTGGCACTGCAGATACGAGCCCGCGGCGCGTCACCCGCTCGGCATCCGCCTCGACGTCTTCGCCCGGGCGAAGGACGCCACCATGGGCAAGCCCGGGACGGCGTCCGGCTTCGGCGCGCTGCCCGAATTCGGCCAGGAGGCCGCGTTCCACACCAGCTGCCCCGATGATCCGGGCACCGGCCGCCTGAGCGCCGCCTTCGCTCGTAAAGGGGGACAACCGGCCAACACACAGGAACTCGTCTTCGAGTCGGCCGGAGACGTGGTCCACGACTGCGACCGTCAGCTCTCCTTGATGAAGGCTCTCGTCAAGGTCTTCTACGACCATCAGATCGCTCCGCCGGCCCAGGGCTGAAAGGCGGACGGTTCAAGGTGCGCCAGGGCGACGGCCTTCCCGGCTGCCGCCCTCAGCCGTCACACGAGCGGGGAGAAGTGGGCTCGGGCCATGACCCGGAGGTCGCGGCCCGCCGGGCGGTCGACTCGATGCGGCTGGACGGCCCGGCCGCCGCCTCCCTGCGTTCGGCCGAAACGTACCTGGTCGGGATGCCGATGTGGATGTGGGTCACCCCGTCCCCGAACACCTTCGGTCCGGTGACCGCGTCCGCGACCGCCGGCGGCATCACCGTGACCGCCACCGCGCCCGTGTCGTCGGTCCGCTGGGACATGGGCGGCGGAAAGATCGTCACCTGCGCCGGCCCCGACACCCGCTGCACCCCCGGCCAGGCCAAGACCCCTCCCCCGACGTGCGGCCACCTGTACGAGCGCGCCGCCTACGACCAGCCCGACGAGCGCTGCAAGGGGAGCGCCACCACCACGGGGACCGTGGAGTGGTCCGCGCCCGCCGTCGGTGACGCCGGAACCCTGACCGAGACCCGCTCCCAGGTGAGGGGACCGTCTGGGTGCGGTCGACGGTGCGTCGTGACGGGTCGTCCAGGAATGCCTCGGCCAAAGACGCAGGGCCTATCGGAAGGCGGCGACGTGGCGTAGGGCCCAGTCGGCGAAGGTGCGGGGCGCGCGGCCGAGGAGCCGCTCGACGTCGGGGCTGATGCGCTGCTCGGCGGGGGTGGGCTCACCGAGGATGGACAGTGTGGTCTCGACCACGGGTTCGGGCATGAACTGCAGCATCTGTGCGTGGGCCTCGTCACGGGTCTGCTCGATGAACCGGACGGGTTCGCCGAGTGCGTCGGCAATCGCCTCGGCCCGCTGGCGGGGCGTGTTGAGGGCAGGCCCGGTCAGCTCGTATGTCTGCCCGGCGTGGCCGTCCTCCCGCAGGGCTGCGGCGGCGACCTCGGCGATGTCGTCCGGGTCGATGGTCGGCAGGCCGATGTCGGCGAACGGCGAGGCGGCGGCCCTTCGGGCGCGGACCGACTCGGCCCAGGCGTACGCGTTGGAGTTGAAGCCACCGGGCCGCAGAATCGTCCAGTCCATGCCTGACTGCTGGACGGCGTCCTCGATGGACCGTCCCAGGTCCCCGTGGGAGGCCGAATGCGGTCGGGTCACGACTCCTTGGGAGGACAACAGGACGACCCGCTCGACGCCGCCGGCCTTGGCGACGTCGAGGATGTCCTGTGGCCTCAGCAGGTGCGCGCTGGTGCCACCGCTTTGCAGGAACAGCGCGTCGGCTCCGTCGAAAACGGGCCGCAGGCTCTGAGGATCGACCAGGTCCGCCTGCGCGTACCGGACGTTCTCCGGCACGTCCGCGTCCGAGATCCCCCGGGACGTCGCGGTCACCTGCGCACCGGCTGCCGCGAGGATCCGCACGAGCGATCGGCCGACGTTACCGGTCGCACCCGTCACTACGAACATGAACAACTCCCCTGTCAATTCAGATGGTTGTCGCCGCCCGAGCGGGCAGGACCGCCGCGGAAAGCTGCTCTCCGGGCGACACGGGGACGCTAACACCGTCGATATAGTAGGTACCTATGGGAAAGTGACTATCCCGAAGGATGCGCATGGCCGACGACACCGACTGGGTGGCAGCGACCACGACCGACCCGGAACTCGCCTGTCCGACCAGTGCGGTCGTGGACATCGTGTTCAGCCGGTGGACCACGCCGATCCTGTGGACTCTCCACATGCATGGTCGGCAGCGGTTCGTGGAGCTGCAACGACGGATCGGCACGATCACACCGAAGGTGCTGACCCAGCGACTGCGGCAGCTGGAACGCGACGGCATGGTCGTGCGTACGTACCACCCGGAGGTCCCTCCTCGGGTCGAGTACGAGATCAGCGAGCTGGGCCGCAGCCTGGCCCCGCTCTTCGCGCACCTCGCCGAATGGGCTGCCGGCAACCTGGACAAGGTCGAGCAGGCCCGGCACGACTACGACACCGATCCACCCCGGTAGCGCGTCAGCGAGAGAACTCGATCCTTGTCCGAACTTCCGCTACCTGATTGATCCCGCAAGCAAGTGGAGCGAAGAGTCGGACTGGCGATTTTCACGGAGCCCCAGCAGTGGGGCGCCGCCCGTACGGGCCGGGAGGGCTGTGCAGCGCCTCGCGGACTGATGTGTCTCTCAGTGAGAGACCCCTACAGCCGGTCCGGCCGGCCGCCCTGGTGCGGGGGGCTGGGCAGTGAGTGCCGTACGACGCCGCCCCCCCTGGGGCCCGGCCGTACCGATCGGCCCGAGCCGGCCGCCCGCGATCCGCGGGCGATGACGGCCGCCGAGCGGGCCGTCGCCGATGACTGGACGGCCGAGCCCGTCCCCGCGCCCGACGGGCGGGCGGAGGCTCGGCTCGCCCGGCGGCGCTGCCTCGGCTCCGGTCCGGCCGATCCCGGCGTCACTCCCGCCCGTGACTGGCCGTAACCCTGTCAACAAGTGCGGGGGTCTTTCCTTCATCCGGCGGCGGGTGTCCACGGTGTGTCCGCCATAAAGCGCTTGCGGAACACCGTTCCGGGACTGGTGAGTGCTGCTGCGACTGCCTGTTCCGGGATCTTGTTGCTCATGGCCCGCCTGGGGACTTTGCGATAGCCGCAGGCTCGCAGGAGGTCCGTGGCTGAAGCCCAACTGTCGGCGGCCACCACCACCTCGTCCAGGGCATCGCACGCATTGGACGCGTCGACCAGTGCTGCGTACGCGATGACAAGATCCGCCACTCGCGTCTTGGCGGTCATATCTCCCACGCTCACTCCCTCTGACGAGGGGGCGGGCTGCACCAGGCAGCTTCGCCCCGGTCCCCTGGCGGTCGGCATCCTCTGCCGGAATCCGGCTCTCACTCATGTCCTATGACATCGTCGGAGCCGTTACGTCTCGTCACGGGCGGGGACCGACCTCTCCGCGCCCAACCCGGGGGCGCACAGCGCGATGCGGTTACAGAATGAGGTGGCCGGCCGGCAGAGTGCCGGTGGTGATCTGCTTGCGCGGGGTGTAGTAGGGGCTGGTGCCGGTTCCGGAGTAGAACCAGGTGGCGCCTGCCGTGTCGCGCCCGATCAGGTCAGCCCTGCCGTCGCCGTTGACGTCGCCAGGGGTGACCAGTGCGTTGTAAAGGTTCCACCGGTCGCCGATGTCCACGGCCGGCTCGTAGTAGCCCGGCCTTCCCGTGCCGTTGTAGAGGTAGAGATTTCCTGCGGTGTCGATACCGAGGAGGTCGGGCTTGTTGTCGCCGGTGAAGTCGCCAGGCGCCACAAGGGTCGGGTAGACATCCCAGTTCGTTCCGATTTGCTCGCGGGAGGCGTAGCCGGTTCCGGTACCCCTGTAGAGCCAGAGGGCTCCATGGGTGTCACGTCCGAGGAGATCCGGTGTGGAGTTCGGATCGCCGTCGAAGTTGCCCGGGGCGAGAAGGAGGTTCAGGCCGGTGAACCCCTCGCCGACCTGCTCGCGATTGCCGACGGCGCCGTCGTAGGTGCCGTCAGCGGTGCGCTTGTAGCGCCAGAGCACGCCGTTGGCGTCGACGCCCATGAGGTCCGTGCCCTGGCGTGCGACGAGCTGGATCCCGTTCCAGCCGACGCCGACCCTGCATTCCTTGCCGAGCGTGACGTCCGTGGTGCCAGGGTTCTGGCCTGAGGTGAGGGCGTGGCGGTACAGGACGCCCTTCGCGCCCCGCCGGAGCACGGAGCTGTCGGTCATGTCCGAGGGGCCGCAGATCCACTCGGCCGCTCCCCGGACGGGCACGTGGTCAGAGATGAACTTGCCGGTGTTCGGGCCCGGGACCTCCGGGAGGGCATCGCCGACGGCATTGCGGAAGTACTTCGAGCTGAAGAAGACGTAGTCGATCTTTCGCTGGTCGGTCACGGGCCTGCCCTTGGCGAGGTACGTGATCTCCCCTCGGCGGCAGCGCAGAGTGCCTGCGAGGCAGGTGGGGGCGCCGTACAGGTAGTTGGTGAAGTAGTCGGCGTCGGTCTCGTCGGCTTCGATGAACCTGCCGATCGCCTTCTCCCCGGTGGCGGGCTCGTACAGGTGGGAGAGGACGGTCGTCCAGGGCGAGGTGTTGAAGTCACCGGCGAGAATGACCGGCGTTCCCTCGTCTTCCCACAGTGTGGCCCGCTGGGCGAGGAGCGCGGCCTCCTCATCCATCACGAACTTGCCGTCGCTTCCGGGCGTTCCCCAGAAGAGGTGAACGGAGCAGGCCCATGTGGTTCCGCTGCTGGTGAGCGTCTTCAGGCACGGAGCGACGATGTCCTCGTTCGTCTTGAAGGAACCCAGCTGGGCGTTGATGTCTCCAGCGGTGTCCAGTACGAGGTCGTCCTCGAGAATTTTCGTACCGCGCACGAAGACGGCCATGCCGTAGTCCCCGTTGACCTTATTGCCGACGTTCGTCGGGTCTACGCAGTACCCCGACCCGGTCGTCGCCGTATGTGCGTAGTTACCGGCGAACGCGGAGCCGAGGCGATCCTCGAGCTGGTCGAACTGGTACTTGCACACCTCGACCAGGGCGACGTAGTCGGCGCCCCATCCCGTAGCCGATACCTCGTCCAGGATTTTCTGGTAGCGCACGTCGTTGGCTTTCGCGGAGACGTCACAGCCATAAGTCGCCCCACTGCCGCAGAGGTTGTAGGTCACCACTCGCACCTGAGGTGCCGTCGCGGGACCCACCACGTCCGCCTGCGCCTGAGGCGCCGTCAGCATCAGCGCGGTCAGCACGACGGCCAGGGAGGCCACCGGGGTCCGCAACCACCTAAGTATTCGCATAGATACCCCATGGAAGTTCGATCGAAAGATCCACAAGGTATCGCACACGTGTTCACGAACGGACCGTCAAACTCGTCGTCGGCTGTAGAGATGGGTTGTGCTTCGAGGCCGGCGACGCAGCCTGGTAGGAGCTCGGAGCCGACGGCGCGGTTGGCGCGTTCACCCGCGCATCCTCGTCAGGAGCTCGCCCGAGGAACGCCGACCGTTGCCCTTTCCGGGCCGGATCCCGCCGGGTCGCCCAGTCCGCTTTCGGGTAGACAGCCTGGCGCCGGACCTGACTTCCCGGAGGCGTGCTCACTGCCCTCATACTCACGCTCCTTCGGCCCCTGTAGTCCCGGCTGGACCGGGGCCGAACGTCACACTCCGGGCCCACCCGGCCACCAGCACCACACAACCGAGCACCATCGGCGAAAGGGCGGGCGGGACGCGGTCCGTGGTCGAAAGGATGGTCTGCGGCGGACAGGGCGAGGACGCCCGCGACGGCACCCACCACACCGGCCAGGGCGGTCGTGACAGCGCAGTGGACGCACGTCCCCTGCGGGGGACGGCTCCGCAGTGGGCGGGGCGCCGGCTGAGGGTCGGAATACGGGTGGGCGCTGCCGCCCGGCGCCTGGCTGGAGAACCTCTACGGTCCTGCCGAACTGACCGCCACCTGCACCGGCCACCGCCTCCTGGCCGGCCCTGCCGGCTGACCGTGCTCCCCCAACGACACTGTGCCGATTGGCACCGCCCACCCCGGCGCCGAGACCCTGGTGGTGAACGAGCACCTCGCCCCGCACGGGAGCGGGGAGCCGGCGCAGACCGCCTGGTACCGCACCGGAGGCCAGGTGGAAAACCACGGCGACGACCTGGTCCACCTGGGCCGCCTCGACAGTCAGATCAAGATCAACGGCTACCGGGTCGGGCTGAGCGAGGTCACACAGGCGCTGCGCTCCCGCTCTGGTGTCACCGACGCCGTCGTGGTGGCCCGCATCGACCGGCCCACCTCCGTCCTGCAGGCCGTCCACACCGGCGACGCCCCAGACCCCGCGCCCCTGCTCACGGCCCTGCAGGAGCGGCTGCCCGGCTAACGAGCTCGTGCATGGTCGACGGTGGTGCGTCGAGGGGTACGGTTCCGCCCGGCATGCACCTTCGCTCATCGGCCGCGAGGGTGATGGTCTGCTGGTGTGACAGCAGACCGGTGATGGCTTGGATGGTGTCGGTCATGTGCTCGCGGCGGCCGTGGTGGCGGGCGAGCGCTCGCCAGTTCTTCAGGTGTGCGATGCCGTGCTCGACCCGGATGCGGCAGGAGGAGTGAGGTTTGCGCCGGCGTTCGCGGTCTTCTCATACCAGTCGGGGGCGTCCTTCTTGAACTTGCGGGGGGGGCGGTGTCACGACTCGACCGCCGGTCTGGGCACCGAACCCCTGATAGCCGGCATCAGCAAGGATCTCGACGACGGGCCCGTCCGCCAGGAGCCTGACCAGCCCTGACTGGCGGCCAGGTGCGTCCGCTCGGCGGCGCACCGCTCGGCGACGGCGCGGTGCAGGAGACCGCGGCGCAGCGCCTCGGGGGCGGACCGCGGATCATGGAGGAGTTCGGCAGTGAGGTGTGCGTCCCGTCGGCACTCCCCCAGTGCGGCGGCCCGCCGCACCTCCGGGTCGCAATCGGCACGCAGCGCCGACCGCTCGCCCGGCGGCAGCATCTCCCGCGCGCACCGCGAGCCTCCGCGCCGCCGGATCGTGGTGCGTGGCCGGCAAGGTCACGGACGACGGCGTCAGATGGGGCGAGTCCAGCAGGGCCGCCCGTACGGAAGGAGCGGGGTCGTCGAGCAGACGGGCGCACACGGCGTCCGGCAGCGGCGCGACCTTCGTACGCGGGTCGTACACGTCGGGTCCGTACGTGAGAGCGGCCCGTACCTTGAGGGAGGGGTCGTCCGCGAGCCGGGCCCGCTGTGCGGGCTCGGCCCCGGCGCTCGTCGCGAAGTGGATCCGGGCGCCCGGGGTCGGGTGGGCCAGGATCACCGCGACGGCCGGCTCGGGGTGTCCGGCCCGCTGGAGGGCGTGGCGGGGCGGACCGTGACCGCCGTCGTCGAAGGCGAGCAGGCGGAACAGCAGCGGTGTCGGCAACGCCGGATTGCCGGCGACTCCGTCCCGTGCGGATGAGTGGAACGCGACCATGGCTCCCCTGCCCCTGTGCCTTCCCGGACCGGTCCGGCCCGGTCCGCGACCATGATCACCTACGCCCGTCAGGCCCTTCGTCCGGCGGACGGGCCGACATGATCGGCCGGACAGCACCTGGTCCCGCGGGTAGCAGGTGACCGGGCAGTGCACCATCCGCGACCACCCGGGCGACCACGCGGTCCTGCTCGACCCGCCGGACCAGCCGCTCCCGAAGCGCTGCCTCGATCAGTGCGCCGGCTGACGCCAGGAGGTGACAGCCGAACAGCAGGAGGGTCGAACGCCCGCCGCCCCGTTGACTTGCCGAAGGGGCGGCGCCCCTTCGGCGTGGGCCCGTCGGGGCTTGCCCCAGCCGACGGGCCCGGCCGCGTCGCCGTCCGGACGGCCTCCTTCTCCGAGGATCCGACGGGCGGGCGGCTGCCCCGCTGGGTGCGTACCCAGGACGCCCCGGGCCCGCAGCTCCTCGAGGTCGGGCAGGCGGACACCTGGCAGGCCGCGGAGAAGGACGGCCTGAGCGCTCCTGACATGGGCGAGTCCTTCGGAGCCGGTCCCAAGACTTCGGCGGAGGGTCACGGCAATCATCGTACGAGTCGATTTCCCGTTTGCCCCCTTGCGCGCGATCAGGGTGTCAGCCCTGGGGCACCGCGATGTACGCCTCCTTGGGGCTGGTGGTCGGCGTGTAAAGGGACGCTGCGGACGCGGTCGGGATCAGATCTCGGTGGATCACCTTGGCCACGGCCTGGATCGTGTTCACCCCGTAGTTCATCGTGCTGTTGCCATCGGTGAGCACGGAGATGGTGTAGTCGTGGCCGCCGCCCTTGAACGTGCCGACGCTGTGCACGCGCCAGCCGCGCGTGGCGCGCTGCAGCCAGCCGTTCTTGACGTGCTTGGACACGGAGGAGGGCGCTCCGGCCGTGGTCCCCCATCTCTGCGAGGTGATGACGTTCCCCATGAGCTTGAGGACGTAGGCGCGGGAGTTGTCACTCAGGACGGAGTTCCTGGCCGTGATCAGCGAGAGCAGCCGCTGCTCGTCGGTGACGTTGATCCGGGTGAGGCCCCAGTAGCCGCCGGACCCCGGCACCGTACGCGTCATGCCCGCAGCCGACAGGAAACCCTTCACCTTGGTGACACCGAGCTGGTTCCACAGAGAGGTGGTGGCCGCGTTGTCGGACTTGGTGATCATGGCGGTCGCGAGGTTGGACTCGCGTGAGGTCAGATACCGATTGGTCTTCTTGGCGTCCCAGAGGAGCGTGGCGAGGACGGTCACCTTCACGATGCTGGCCGAGTCGTACGAGACCGTGGCACGCAGGGTGCAGGTCGTGTTCGTGGTGCGGTCGCGCAGGCCGACGGCGACGGTACCGGTGCGCGTGGCGAGAGCGGTGGTGATGTCCCTTTGAAGCTTGGCGGCGAGCCCGGCCTTGCCCGACGTGCAGCTGACCTGCGGCGCGGTAGCGGCGGAAGCAGGCGCGGCGCCCGCGACGACGGGCACGAGCATCCCGGCCGCGGCCACGGCCGGAAGCACGCGGGCACGCAGGAATATGTGGTGAGTCATGTAGGTCCCCCCTGGAAACGAAACGAACACGCCTATAGCGCACTCGTCTTACATGACTCCTGAGCGCGCGGATGGTTGCACGAATTCAGCGAAACCCGGGGATCGGGCGTCCCCCGTGGACACGATGCCGCCGCGAAGAACCCGGCCGCTGGTCCTGGGACCAGCGGCCGGGTCGCTCCGGCACCAGCGTCATCGCGACGCCCGCGAGGGAGTTCTTCGACAGCATCACCACCCCGAGAACAGCACGTTCAGCGGCGAGATCGGAGCTGCGGCACGGTCCACGAGCGGAAGATCCGCTCGTTCTCTCTCGGACAGGACGCAGCGGGTGCGGTCGGCCTTCGTTACCGCTCGCTCCGCAGGTGCTGCAGCACCTGCGCGGACTCGGCTGTGAGTTCGTCCACTTCGGCCCGGTCCTCCGGGGTCAGGGTCGTGCGCCGGGCGGCCCAGACGCCCTGCGCGGTGGTCAGTTCGGCGGCAAGCCGTACGGCTACTGGTCAGGGTGGACGGCCTGGACGTCGGTCCCGTCGTACAACTCGGGTGCGAGGGAGAGCAGGAAGCGGTCCGCGGGGAAGTCGGCGGAGGGGCGGGCGGCGTGGACGGCGTGGACGGCAGCCCAGGAGTGCCCGGCGTGCAGCGGCCCGGTGGCGGTGAGCGCGGCCGGGGTGTTGAAGGCCTCGATCTGGATGAACCGCAGTCCCTTGAGGTACGACAGCAGAAGCCTGCGCGTCAGTACCGCCCGCCACCGGTAGTACTCGGCGGTGCCGTGCGAGGCTTCGCCCAGCAGGACGAAGCGGGCGTTTCCGATCCGCTCCAGCAGCGGATCGAACGACTGGCCCGTGTCCAGCGGCAGCGCCTCGGCCCTGATCTCCTGCTGCCGGTCAAGCGTGGGACTGCTCATCACTCCTTCCCGAGGCCGTCGCTCCCGGGGTACGGGAACCAGTCCCGCGCGAGGCGCGCGACCTGCTCCAGTGCCCCGGGCTCCTGGAACAGATGCGTGGCACCGGCGATCACCTCGACCCGGTGCGGTACGGGGAGCAGTTCGGCCGTCTCCCGGTTGAGCCGCGGCACCTCACGGTCCTCGCCGCCGACGATCAGCAGCACCGGTGCCTGGACGCGACGCAGAGCGCTGTCGCCGGCCAGGTCCGGGCGGCCTCCCCGGGAGACGACGGACCGAACGCGCCCGGGCACTCCGCCGCTGCCCGCAGCGCCGCCGCCGCGCCGGTGCTCGCCCCGAACAGGCCCACGGGCGCGGACGCGGTATCCGTTCGGGCACCGAGCCAGTCGACCGCGGAGGCGAGCCGCTCGCTCAGCAGGCCGATGTGGAAGCGGTACTCGGCAGTCAGGAGGTCGGCTCGCTCCTCCTCCTCGGTCAACAGGTCCAACAGCAGAGTCCCCAACCCGGCCCGCCGCAGCTCGGCCGGCCACCGCGCGGTTGCGCGGGCTGTGCCGTGAACTGCCACTGCCGTGTGCGAACACCACCCTCGGGCCGGCCGCCGGCACCACCAGGCCGCCGGACAATGCCGATCCGGCCACCGGGACGTTGACTTCTTCCGCGATCATGGGGATCTCCTCCCCGCTGAACAGGACGGAGTCGGTTTGAGCCCCCACACCGATGAAACCAGCCCCTGCCCGAACCCGTGTCATCCAAGCAGCACGGGATTCAGTCCCTGATCCCGTGGAACAGGGACTGAGCGGCAGGGGCCCTGACTGGCGGCTGCGACGAGCTGGTTACGGGATCAGCGCCGCCACGCCGTCCATGATCCGCTCCAGGCCGAAGTCCAGTGCGTCCCCGTCTTGTGGCGTGAAGGCACCTTCTGCGACCGCTGACGTCAGCGCGGGAAAGCGGTCCGCGTGGCGTTCCAGGACGTCGGCGGTGAGGTGGGCCCACTCCTCGTTCGCCGCCTCGTCGTGCTCGACGGTCTGCTGGGCGATGTTGCGGATGTGGCCCACGAGCAGCAGGAACGTGTCATGCCGCTGGGAGGCCGACAGGCCGGTGCCGGCCAGCGCGGCCAAGGCGGTGTCCAGCCAGCCGAGTTGATGGGGACCCATGATCTGGCGGCGCATGCCGGTGGCCGTCAGGATCCACGGGTGGCGGCGGTACACGGCCGAGCACTGGCGCGCCCATTCGGTCAGCTGCGGGCGCCAGCCGCCGGGGATGCCGGCGACGGGGACCGGGGGGCCGATCGCGAGGTCGACCATCAGATCGACCAGTTCCGCCTTTCCGGGGACGTACCGGTAGAGAGCCATCGCGGTGACGTCGAACTCCTTGGCGACCCGCGCCAGCGAGACCGCGTCCAGGCCGTCCCTGTCGGCGATCCCGATCGCCACCTCGGCGATCCGGCCTGCGGTCAGGGAGGGTTTCGGACCCCGGCTCGCCTGCCCCTGCTCGCCCCACAGCAGCGCGAAGCTCGCCTTCGCGCCGCCCTGCTTCCCCGTCGACTTCCGGGGCTCCTTCGTGCTCATCCCGAACTCCCTCACCATCACCCGTTGACGGCCCGCACTACTGTTTATAGCGTATAGCTAACTGCTTATGACATACACAGTTTGCGTCATGGATCTCAGGGAGTCGTCTTGATCACCGCCCTCGTCACCGCCTCCGTCGCCGCGCTCCTCGCCGCCCCGACGGCCGGAATCCTCGGCCACCGCGCCCTGAAGCGCTCCCGCAACGCCTCCCTCATGAAGATCGACAGCGCAAACGGCATCGACGAGCAGGTCTTCGTCCGCATCGGCGGCATCGACCAGTGGATCTCAATCCGCGGCGAGGACCTGGCCAACCCGGTCGTCCTGGAGCTGCACGGCGGCCCCGGTGCCTCGACCGCGATCTTCGGACCGCGCACCAGATCCTGGGAGAAGCACTTCACGATCGTCCGCTGGGACATGCGCGGCACCCTCAAGACCCTCGGCCGCAGTGGCGCCGACGGCCAGGGAGAGATGACCTTCGAGCGGATCTCCGCGGACGCGGTCGAGGTCACCGACCACATCCGCACCCGCCTCGGCGTCGACAAGGTCGTCCTGCTCGGCCACTCCTACGGCAGCGCCTTCGGCCTGCGGCTCGCCCGCGAGTTCCCCGAGCGCTACTCCGCGTACGTCGGCACCGACCAGAACATCCACGACGCCGGCCGCGACGACTCCGTGCACCAGGCGCTCCTCGTCCGACTGCGGGCGACGGGGAAGCGCAAGGAACTCGCGGCGGTCGAGGCCCTGGACGCCGACAAGCACCGCTGGACCGCCCGGGAGGGCGCGATGCACGCCAAGCTCCTGGCCACCAGCGATCCGCTGACCCTGGACACGATGAAGAAGGTCGTCATGGGGTCCCTGTGGCTCTCGCCGCTGCACTCGCTGCGCGAGCTGGGGCACTTCGTCAAGGGCATGAGCTTCTCGGAGCGGGTCACCGCAGGCACGTCCGGGTTCGACGACTGGGCGGACGGTACGGCGTTCGAGCTCCCGTTCTTCCTCTTCCAGGGCGAGAAGGACGTCCTCACGCCGCCCGACCGCGCCCGCCGTTTCTTCGACGACGTCCAGGCCCCGGTCAAGGCCTTCGCGCTGATCGAGGACTGCAGCCACTTCGCGGCGTTCCGTCGCCCGGAACGCTTCCTCGAACTGCTGCTCGCTCACGTACGGCCGATCGTGACCGCCGGCGAGTCGGCCGCTGCAGCAGACATCTGACCCGGTTGCGGACAACGGTCCCGAGTCTCGCCCGCCTCCACCTGGCCGGTCAACGATCTGCGCGACGTGCGTGTCCCACCTGCCACTGGCGCGCCTAGTACTGCAGCCGTAGTGCGTGATCTCGATCGTGAGGGGCGCCGAGGAGGCAGCTGGCAGCGTCGACCATCTGGACGAGACCGACCACGCCGTCGCGGGTGTCCGTTTCCTTCTCCGCCTACCCGAGTCCACCGAGACGGAGGGCGTTCCTTATCTCGCTGAGCTTAGCGGTCGTCGCCGGGGTCCACTCCTTCGCCTGCTCACCGAGACGGAGGGCGTTCTCCATCTCGCTGAGTTTCGCGGAGGACAGGGCACCCGCCCGCTCTATCAGGTCGTCCCGGGACACGGTGGTCAGCCACGTGCACGGGGTGAAGCCCGGACGCGGGAACGCGAACCGCAGCACGCCTTCAAAGGGCAGTCCTTCCACGGCGCCTACTGCCACTTCGACCCCCAGACCGGTGATGTCGACACCCGCCCGAGCGACGACCTGCATCACCCGGATCCCGGACGCGTCGTCTCCCGACAGCAGTACGACCGGCCGCCGCTCGTCGAACTGGACCCACCAGACTTCGCCACGTTGCACAAGTCCTCCAGACACAGGACGGCAGACAGACGCTGCGCGAGCCTGACGCGCTGCGGAGACGGGTGCGGCCACCCATTGATCATCGGTGTGTGAAGACAAACGATCGCGCGGTGGCCGCAGGTCACAGCGTAGACCCTGCCCGCTGGCAGGAGGCGTTCGAGGGCCTGATGAGCCGGATAGCGGGACGGTTCACGCGGGTCGAACCCCGGTTCCGGGTCCGGAAGTCGGTGCTCGGACCGCTGTCGGACCTGCCGCGCGAGAACTGCTGGACGATCGCGGAGTGGGCCGGGGAGGCCAGCCCGCACGGCATGCGACATCTGCTGTGCCGGGCCTCCTGGGATGCCGACGCCGTCCGCGACGACGTGCGCGAATACGTCATCGAGTACCTCCACGACGAGGCGGCAGTGCTGGTCGTCGACGAGACCGGCGACGTGAAGAAGGGCACCCACACGGTCGGGGTCCAGCGCCAGTACACCGGAACGGCCGGGCGGATCGAGAACTCCCAGGTCACCGTCTACCTCGTCTACGCCGGCGAGCGGGGACACGCGGCGGTGGACCGGGAGCTGTACATCCCGCGCTCTTGGACAAGCGCCCCGGACCGCTGCCGGGCAGCGGGGCTCGGCGGCGACACCGTCTTCGCGACCAAGCCGGAACTGGCCCGCACGATGATCGAACGCTTCCTGGACGCCGGACATCACGTGGGCTGGGTCACCGGTGACGAGGTCTACGGCAGCAACCCGAAACTGCGCACGGCTCTGGAGGAACGCGGCATCGGTTATGTCCTCGCGGTGGTCTGTTCGGCCGAAGTGGCCACCGGTGCGGGCACATTCCGCGCCGACGCCCTGGTGAAGAAGGTGCTGAAGCGTGCCTGGCAGAAACTCTCGGCTGGACGCGGTGCGAAGGGGCAGCGGTTCTACGACTGGGCCGTCATCGATCTCACCGAGGCGGCGCCGGGCAGCCGCCAGCTCCTGATCCGCCGCAACCGCACCACCGGCGAACTCGCCTACTACCGCTGCCTCTCACCCCAGCCGGTGCCGCTGACCGAGCTCGTGCGGGTAGCCGGATCCAGATGGCGTGTGGAAGAGACCTTCCACACCGAGAAAGGGCTGGCCGGACTCGATGAGCACCAGGTCCGCCGCTACCCCTCCTGGACCCGCTGGGTCACCCTCGCGATGCTCGCTCACGCCTTCCTGGCCGTCGTCCGCGCCGACGAACACGCCCGCAACCCCGCCCCAAACGGGCTGGTCCCGCTGTCCTGTAACGAGATCCAGCGCCTGTTCATCACGCTCGTCTTCCAGCCCCTCCACGATGTCGCCCACCGACTCGGCTGGTCCGACTGGCGACGCCGCCATCAGCAGCGATCCCGCACCGGCCATTACCAGCGACAAGCCGCATGCCAGACATGAAGATCACGATCTACAGCTGGAGTACTAGGCGCAACGCTCGACAGGCCACCACCCCTACCGCAAAGAACCAGGTCAGCGCCTCCCGCCCCTTGGCTTCAGAGCCACGGACGGGAGCTCTGGGGCGGGCAGTCGCCCCCCCTTCGTAGCCCTCCACTTGACCGAAGCGGGCGCCGTCGCAGCCCTTGACCTCGCCGCCGAAGCGGTCGCCGGTCATCCAGTCCTCGCGGGCCTGGCGGATCTCCTCGTCCGTGCGGCCGACGGAGTTCCAGCACATAGCACGGGATTGCCGTTTCATCCCAGCTCAGAGGCCCGATCCACCATCCGAGGTCAGCAAAAGGCCAGCAAGACGCCCGGGAGCCAACCAACATGGCCACCACCTCGGCGGCCCCGGGCCGGGGTGAGCCTGCTCGGTTCCAGCGGCCGGTCCCAAGGCCGGCGAATGTCCTCGGCAAGCGGCCTGGCGAGCCGCAGGTGGGCGTGCGCGACGAGTCGAAGCGTCGCAGGAACGCCCGCCAGCGCGGATCGACGCCGGCGGCGGTCATGTCGGTGGCGGAGGACCACAGCCACAGCGGCAGCGCCGCAGATGGCGCAGCCGCCAGCGCAGGCGGTGGGCCGTGGCCGCCTCCGTCGCCAGGGCGGCCACGGCGTCGTGGACGTTCTCGTCGTCGGTCCACTCCGCGATCGTGTCGCCCATCATGTCCACGAGGAACCGTCCGGTCCCGGTCAGCCTCGGGGACGACCGCACCACGGTGAACGTGTCGCGGGTCTGCGTCTGCGTCTGCAATCTGACGAGCTCGAACCGCGCGCGCAGCGCGGTGCGGTCCGACAGGAGGCCGGAGAGCGTGCGCGGCTGCCTGTTCATCCCACCCGGGGAGCCGTGGCGCAACCCCTTCATCGAGTCCTTCAACGGTCGCCTGCGCGACGAATGCCTCAGCATCCACCTGTTCTGGTCCCTGACCCACGTCAGGGTCACCATCGGCGACTGGAAGGAGGAGTAGGACCACGACCGGCCGCGCTCATCGCTGGGCTACCGAACCCCAGGTGCCTACGCCGCGATCCGCGCTAATCGGCTCTCACGCGTCTGGTGTCGTGTGCCCACATCGCGATCTCGACGCGGTTGCGTGCGCCGAGCTTGGTCATCAACGATGCGACGTGGGTCTTGACCGTGCTCAGGCTGACGAAGAGCTCGGTGGCGATCTCGGCGTTGGTCCGGCCTCGTGCCACCAGCGCGAGCACCTCCTCCTCGCGCTCGGTGAGCGGGTTGCTCGGCTGGACCGGTACCACCGGTGCCTGGTCGGCGAAGGTCGCCAGCAGCCGGCGGGTGACGTTGGGGGCGATCAGCGCGTCCCCGTTGGCCGCCGCGTGGATGGCCTGCACGAGGAGCTCCGGCCCGGCGTTCTTGAGCAGGAAGCCGCGGGCGCCGGCGCGTAGGGCGCCGAGGACGTACTCATCGAGGTCGAAGGTGGTGATCACGACGACCGCCATCGGGTCCGTCACGTCTGGCCCGGCCAGGCGCCGCGTCACCTCGACGCCGTCGAGCCCGGGCATCCGGATGTCGACGAGGAGGACATCGGGACGCAGCCGGGTCGCCAGGTCGAGCGCTGCGAGCCCGTCTGCCGCCTCCCCCACGACCTCGAGGTCGGGTTGCGCGCCGAGGATCATCACCAGCCCGGTCCGGACCAAGTCCTGGTCGTCGGCTACGACAACACGGATGCTCATGCCAACACCGCCATCGGCAGCACGGCCTCGACCACCCAGCCACCCTCGGGCCCCGGCCCCGCGGAGAGCGATCCGCCGAGGAGCTGGGCGCGCTCGGCCATGCCCAGCAGGCCGAACCCGGGCTCCGGGGCCGGCCCCGGCTCGGTCTGTCCATCGTCGCTGACACGCAGCCTGACGGCGTCGCCCTCCCGGCGTACGTCGATCGCGACGCAGGTCGCGCTCCGGGCGTGCCGTACGGCGTTGGTCAGCGACTCCTGCGCGAGCCGGTAGAGCGCGGCGTCCACGGGTCGTGCCAGCCGGGCAAACGAACCGTCCAGCGAGACCTCGACAGTAGGCGTCGTGTGGGCGCGCGCCAGAGCAGGCAGGTCCGCGACACCCAGCTGCGGTGAGTAGGCGACGGCCTCCTCCTCACGCAGCACCCGAACCATGGATCTCATCTCCTCCAGGGTTCGCGACGCTTCAGACTCGATCGCGGCCAGGACCTCGGCAGCCTTCTCAGGCTGGATGCCGGCGACTACGCCACCGGCCTGCGCCTGCACCGCGATGGCCGAGACGTGGTGGGCCACGGTATCGTGCAGCTCTCGCGCCAGCGCCACCCGCTCCTGATTGCGGATCTCGCGCTGTTGGCGATGCCAGAGGTCCGCGCGGTAGCGGAACACCACCGCGAGGGCGACGAACAACAGCAAGAGGACGCTCCCGCCGAAAACGTCGGCCCAGCCCGCGGAGGTGGCGTACATCCCCAGCGCGACAACGACTGTCACGAACGCCGTCCCCAAGACGATCTCCCGTCCCGAGCCCCACCGCACCAGGGAGTAGAGCAGGATCAGGGCGGCCATCATGGAGTAGAGGCCGAGGTCCCCGGCGTGCGCAGTCAGCTGGAGGACCGAGAGCAGCCCGGCGACCCCCCACCCGACCAGGACGGCCATGAGGGGGCGGCCCCGCCGCCAGAGCAGAGCAGGCATCAGCGCCAGGGCGAGCACCGTCACAAGTGGTCGCCAGGCCAAGCCCGGCCGAACGATGCCCTCGACCAAGGCGGCGGCCGTGAACACGCCCACCAGCAGCCAGTCCAGACGACCGATGGGTGGGGCGTCAGCAGGCCGCGGCTCATGCCAGACGGAGCGCCGGAAAGTGACCACGGCTCCAGCCTAGGCATCGTCGCGCCTCGGCGTATCCGCCGAAAGAACGAGAGAGAGACCATGCCATCGGCCAGGCGAACCGAAACCCCCGGGCCGAGGCGCCCGCCGCCGGGCTCAGCGATCGTGGACCTACCGATCCTCACCGCGACAACGGAGCCCACGATGAGAACACGTCGACCCAGCACCGCCACACTGGAAGACCAGCGGATCCCGCTGAGAGCCAAGCTCGCCGCGACGTGGACAGCCTTCATGTTCCTCTACGCCTACGTGGACATTCTCAACTTCTTCACGCCCGGCGTCATCAAAGACATCCTCGACGGAAAGGTCTTCGAGTTCGACCTCTCCCAGACCTTTTCGACCACGGCGCTGGCCCTCATGGCCATCCCCATCTTTATGGTCGTCCTGTCGGCGACGCTGCCCGCCCGGGCGAACCGCATCACGAACCTCATCGTGGCCTCGCTCTACGTCCCCGTCACGGCGTTCAACGTGGTGGGCGCGTCCTGGCTGTACTTCTACGGCCTTGGCATCGCACTGGAATTGATCCTTCTCGCCCTCATCGTGCGGTACGCCTGGACCTGGCCCCGTACCGTCGGCGACCACGGCGACCACGGCGACCAGCCCGGACCGTGAAACCGTTCGCGCCCAGCCACAAGCGTCGAATCCCTGCCTGCAACGACAGCACCCGGAACCGTGTGTTGATTATGCGCCAGAAAAGGTCAGCAAAAGGTCGGCATCGGTCCGAGTAGGCCTTGCCGTACGCATCTGAACCTGAGAATCCGCTCACCCCCTCCCGAGCCCAGCGGACCCCTGGCCCACGGCCGAAAGGACGGCAGTCGATCAAGGGTTCCCGCACGGCGGCCACCAGTCGAGCGCGACCGTCCCGTCCCACGTTTTCCAAGGTCAGCGCACTCGCCCGCGCGGCTTCAGCGGGGTGGCGGGGAGCTCCGGGGCGGACAGTCGGGCGCCGTCGTAGCCGTGGACCTCGCCGAACCGCGAGCCCTTCTCCCAGTCCTCGCGCGCTTGTGCGATCTCGTCACCGGATCGGCCGATGAAGTTCCACCACAACGCACCTCATTACGGCGTCTCCGCAGGTGAAAGCCACATCGGCGCGGCCGAGGTCAGCATCGTTCTCACTTCCGACCATCGCGGCGACACACGGGGCGAAAGTCAACCGGGTCCGCCTATCAGCGCCTGACGGTCTCCAAGGGCCTACCGACAGGGAACCACGCTCGTCTGCCACTGTGCTCGTCCGACGCCAGGACCCCATGATCTCGACCGTGTCAGGCGTGATCACGGCGTCCGAGCCGTTCTGGATAGCTCCGTTCACCGGTCCGAGTCCCCGCGCCTTCGGCAGGTTGGTGACCGCACTGCGTCGCGAGGGTGCCGACCCTCCGGGCCGGGGCCGGCCGTGGAAGCTGTCGTCGGAGGACCGGGTACTGCTGATCGCCGCGTGCTGACGGACGAACTTGACGATGCGGCAACTGGCCCCGCTGTTCGGGGTGTCGAAGTCGGCCGTGGACCGGGTGATCGACGACCTCGGCCCGAGGTTTGCGCTGCGTCCCCGCCAGCGGTTCGCCAAGGACACCGTGCTCATCGTGGACGGCACCCTGGTGCCCAGAAGATGAGTGCGGATTGTTCGGGACGAGTAGGCCTTGTCGGCCAGGACCACATCCGGTGTGGTCCTGGGCCGGCCGATCGACCGCGGCACCCGCAGGCGGGTCATCACCTTGGGGAACGCGGGCGCGTCACCTGCCTGGCCAGGCGTGATGACGAACGCCGGCGGGCGACAGCGGCTGTCCGCGGCGAGGCGGACCTTGGTGGTCAGTCCGCCACACGACCGTCCGAGGGCATGATCCTCCGGCTCGCTGGCCGGGGCCCCTTTTGACGGGCCCCAGGGCGTGCTGATGAGCTCGAACGATCGTGGAGTCGACCGCAACGACCCAGTCGAGGTCGGCTTCGGCGTCGGCCTGGGGAAGCAGAGCGATGAAGACCTTCTCCCAGGTGCCGTCGGCTGCCCATTTCCGCAGCCGGTTGTGAGCGCCTTCCACGAGCCGAAGTCCTCGGGCAGGTCCACCCACGGTGTCCCTGCGCGGAACTTGAACTCGATCGCGTCGATCACCTGCCGGTGATCACGCCACCGCCCGCCCCGCCGAGGTTTCCGATCCGGCAGCAACGGCTCGATCCTCGCCCACTGGGCCTCAGCCAACGACACACATCGACCAACGATCAGATGATCCGAAGGAAACGCCCACCGACGCGGTGAGCGCTGCGGCCACCCTCTGTTACCGCCCCAGCACCCCTGCGTGGCCCTGGACAGTGAAGTCGACCATACTGGCGCGCGGCATTCCAACGGGGGCGGGGCACATGAGGCGGGATGGGGGCGGCGCAATGGATCTGCCGGAGCGCGTGGGCCACTACACGGTGGAGCGGGAGCTGGGCGCGGGCGGTATGGGAACGGTGTACCTGGCACGTTCCCGGGGCGGACGCACTGTGGCCGTGAAGGTGGCCCGTGCCGAGCTGGCTGCCGATCCGCACTTCCGTGCCAGGTTCCGCGCGGAGGTCGACGCCGCCCGCAGAGTCGGCGGGTTCCACACCGCGCAGGTGGTCGACGCCGACCCCGACGCGGCCGCACCCTGGCTGGCGACCGCCTACATCGCCGGGCCGACGCTCTCGGAACTGATCGCCGACCGGGGGCCGATGGACGAGCCCGCGATCCGTCTGCTCGGTGCGGCGTTGGCGGAGGCGCTGCAGGCCATTCACGCCTGTGGTCTCGTACACCGTGATCTCAAGCCGGGCAACATCATCATGGCGGACGACGGGCCGCGGGTGCTCGACTTCGGGATTGCCCGGGCCCTGGAATCGTCCCGGCTCACCTCGACCGGAGCAGCTTTCGGCACCCCCGGATTCCTGGCCCCCGAGCAGGCGCAGGGACTCGAAGTCGGCCCGGCCGCCGATGTGTTCGCGTTGGGTGCGGTGCTTGTTGCGGCGGCGGGTGGCAGGGCGTTCGGAGACGGTACGCCGATGGGGCTGATGTATCGGGCGGTGCACGATCAGCCGGACCTGTCCGACCTCCCCCAAGGCATCCGATCGGTGGTTGCCGCCTGTATGGCCAAGGACCCGGCACAACGGCCGACCCCGACCGGGCTGCTCGACCTGTTCGTGCCCAGCACCGCCCGACAGCCGACGGCGGTGGGGCATGCGCTGACCCCGCCGGATGTGGGCGTAGGCTCCTCGCCGGCGCCGACGCCTGGGGCGGCGACCGCGCCGGGCGAGCGGGGCGTCCACAGCGCCATGACCGTTGGCGCCCTCCCGGGCACCGCGCCCCGGGCCGCTCGCGCGCAGCGCACCTCCCTTGACCAGCAGGCGGGCACCACACGCCGGCCGAGGAAGAAGTGGCGCACGAGGCTGTACGTCGCGGGAGCCGTGATCCTGCTCGGCGGTGCGGGCTACGGAGGCTACGAGTTTTCCGACGCGTCCTTCCCCGACGCCACGCACGAACTCATCGTGCCCACGACCCTGCTGGGGGGCACGTACGCACACGATGGCCATTCGTCTCTCACGCCGGACGGGCCTTCGGACGGCTTTTTCGAGAGGGACACGAGGAGTTTCAGCGTCACGTACGCCGCCACTGCCGAGGGCCGTGAGTCCGAAACGGTGCACATCTGGGGCGAGTTCGGCCGGTACAAGTTCGTGGAAGCGAAACGTGACAGCCTCATGTCTTCCTCGGAAAGGGGCGACGACAGCGTCGTCGAGCCGGCCACCACGAAACGCGTCCCGGGCGCGGACGTGGACTTCCGCTGCGAGGCGACGACCAAGCAGACCCTCTGCGCGTGGGGAGACGCCAACACCAGGGCCGTGGTGACGTTCGACGCCACCGTCACCATCGAACAGGCGGCGGCGGAGACCAGCGAGATCCGCAACGACATACGCAAGCCGATCGCCCCCGGCTCCTGACGACTCCTGCGGTGAGACCGTCCTCCTCCGCGGCCCCGACCGCGGCGCCTCAGAGTGACCACGGACGAGCCGCACGCGCCGCAGATCCGCGAGGTCCGTACGCACCTCGCGGGGCTGCCCCACCCCGACGTGATCCGAAAGAGAGACCCTGGTCCCGATCTCCGGCCGGCCAGTAGCCACTGCCGCCCCGGTCGCCGGCCTGTACGGACAGGCTGGGGCGACGTTCCTCAGCCGGGGCAGCAGGCTGAAGCCGAGCATGTGGGCGAAGACGAACCCGACGATGGAGACGCCGTGCGTGTCGGTGCACACCGTGCTCGTCCTCCTCGGGCCTCAGGACACCGACCGCTTCCAGGGCGACAGCGTCGTCGAACGCGGCCACGGGATCCTGGACGGCGAGTGCGGCGGCCGTGGCGAGCGGCGCACTGAGGCACAGCGCACACCCCACCTGCTGCCGCCGTGATGTCCGAACCTCGGACGGCGAGCAGAATTGACGTGAGGTCCCCGTCCACCGGCGAATGGCGCACTCGGCTGTGGGGGTGCGCTTGAAAGGACACCTGGTGTCATCGAATCCAACAGGGGAAGCGCAGGCTCCCGGGCCGCTCTGGTCGGAGCCGGGAACCTTGCTGGAGCACGTGGCCGTTGCCGTGCTCGGGATGGATGACGAGGACCGGATCTGCTACTGGGGACCCGGCGCGCAGAGACTCTTCGGATACAAGGCCGGGGACGTCCTTGCCAAGCCCGCCGCGACCCTGTTTCCCGCCGCCCCCGTGGACGGGACCAGTGCGGCAGAACGGCTCGCGGAACGTGGTCGCAGCCTGGGCTACTGGCGGGTAAGAATGCCTGCCCTGCACCAGGACGGAACGGTCTTCGACTGCGGATTCCGGGTCTTCCCTGTGACAGGCCGCCAAGGCCGCACCGTCATCGTCGGCCTGGCCAGCAGGGGCGACGAACTCGACCGGGTGAAGACCAACCTCTCCTTCCTCGACGCGCTCTTCGAGACGTGCCCGATCGGCCTCGTCATGCTCGACGAGGACCTGCGCTACGTCCACCTCAACCAGGCCCTCGCCGACATGGACGGAATCCCGATCGAGGACCACATCGGACGCAGCATGGAAGACTTCATGATCACGTCCGACGGAGGCGAGTACCAGCGCATGCTGCACGCCGTCGCCGACGGGGGGCAGCCCGTCGTGAGCGCGCTGGTCGTCCTTCGCACGCCGGGCCGTCCCGACCGGGACCAGGTGCGCTCGGTGAGCTTCTTCCCATTGAGCCAGGCGGGCGATACGCGGCCGGGATTGGGCGGTCTCCTCGTGGACGTGACCGATCGCGAGCAGGCCATCGTGGAAGCGACGGCCGGACGGCAGCGGCTGGCTCTGCTGGACCGAGCCGCGGCCCGGATCGGCACCACACTGGACGTGGACGTCACCGCCCGTGAGCTGGTCGAAGCGGCCGTTCCGGAGTTCGCCGACGCCTCCGTCGTGGAAGTCGTGGAGTGGATGGACGAACCCGAGGTGTTCGACCCGGACCTCCCCCTGGTCACGCGACGGATCGCATCCGGCACCAGCCTGCCGCCTCCGGCCCCCGAACTCGTCGGCGGACTGGAACGTGTGACCTATCCCCCGGGATCCACGATCCACGAGACACTGAGAACGGGCCTGCCCGTCTGTGTCCCCGTGAACGATGAGTTCATGACACGGACCGTCATCCACCAGGCCCGTGCCCAGCTGCTGATCGACAGCGGCCTGACCTGCCTCCTCATCGCTCCCCTCATCGCCCGGGGCACCGTCCAGGGAATCACCATGTTCGGCCGCTCCGCCGCCCGCCCGGTCTTCACCGAGCAGGACCTCAGCCTGGCCGGCGAACTCGCCTCGCGCGCCGCCCTGTGTCTGGACAACGCCCGCCTCTACAGCCAGGTCCAGGAGATCGCGCTCACCCTCCAGCGCGCGCTGCTCCCCACCAACCTGGCGACCAGCCCGTCCCTGCGCATCGCTCACCGCTACCTCCCCGGCAGCCACCTCACGGAGGTCGGGGGCGACTGGTACGACGTGATCGACCTGCCGGGCGGCCAGGTGGCCCTCGTGGTCGGCGACGTCATGGGACATGGCGTGCCGGCGGCCGCGGCGATGGGCCGGCTACGGATCACCGCCAAGGCACTGGCCCGCCAGAACCTGGAACCCGACGACCTCCTCAGGGAACTCGACGCCTGCGTCCAGGAAGCGGGCATCGAGCTGGCGACCTGCCTCTACATCCACTACGACCCCGCGACGGGCCGCGCCCACATCGCGAACGCCGGCCATCCCCCGCCCCTCGTACGCGCACCGAACGGCTCGGTGAAGATCATCGACAACGTGCCGGGGGTTCCCCTCGGTGTCGGCGGCTTCCCCTTCGGCACGCACGAGATCGCACTCCAGGAGGGAGACATCCTGGCCCTCTACACCGATGGCCTCATCGAGTCCCGTGGCAAGGACATCGACGCGGGCATCGGAGCACTCCGCACCCAACTGGCGGGCTTTGCCGGTACGTTGGAAGAGACGGCGGACAGCATCCTCACGCACCTGCTGCCGGCCGGCCCGACCGACGACACCGTGCTCCTCCTCGCCCAGGTCACTGGGCGTCGCCATCCGTCGGCCTCGACACCGACGGACGGTGACGCCTGAGTCCGGGGCGGGTCGAAGACGCGTGGGACGCGTCGGCCTTCGGCCCCCGAGCACCGGGCACCGGGCACCGGGCTTGGCGGTTCCAGAAGCTCTGCCTCGCCATCTGGTGGCTGGAGGGGGTGTCGTTGCGGTGGTCCAGCATGGGGCAGATCAGCATCTGCGCCGCGATGGCGGGGCCTTCTCGGTCGCGGGCGAGCAGGGCGACCGCTGCCGCCAGTCCGCCGCCGGCGCACGCTCCGCACAGGAGGACCCGCCCGGAGTCGGTGCCGAGTTCCGCCGCGTGGGTCGCGGTCCACTCCAGGCCGGCGAAGCAGTCGTCCACCGCTGCCGGATAGGGGCGCTCGGGTGCGAACCGGTATTCAAAAGGACACCACCGCCAGTCCGGCCTCATGGGCGATGTCAAGTACGGGTCTCAGGGACGATTGATTGCTCCCGGCGATCAGTCCCCCGCCGTGGATGAAACACCGGAGGGGCCGCAGCGGTCCCGGGGCCGGGTGGGGCGGGCGATGAGCAGGGGGTCGGGGGCGCCTTCGGGGCCGGGGAGGTGGCGTTCCTCGATGTCGAAGGCGCCGTCGCGGCGCAGTTCCTCGTCGTCGGGCTCCATGACGGAGAGTCTCTGTGAAGTGCGCCGATCGTCTCGGGCGTGATGGTCGTCGGCCGCTGCGACACGGGCGTCTGTGCCAGTAGCGCCGCCAGTTCCGCGTCCATGGGCAGGGTGGACAAGGAAGCGACGGTGTCATGAGCTCTGCCTTTCCGCTCCAGGCACGAGGCGGGTACGGGTGGACAGTGCTCCCATGCAGACGGTGAGGATGAGGAGCGCGGCGATGAGGAGACGCCGGCGAGGGCGAGCATGCCGGGTGCGAGCGAGCCGGAGCGATCGAGAACCCACGGCGCGACGCAAGCGACGGTGATGCCGTGCCGAGCCCCTGCGGCCCCTGGCACAACGCGCCCCGGACACCCAACCTGACGTCACGGAACGTCACTACCGAGAAGTGGATGGGGCAGGGGTAGTCAACAGCTCGGCAGCCAGTGCCCCAGCCACTTCAGGACGCCTCCGACCACACAGCTGGGGGCTCCACCGGCGGTCACCGATCGGGCATGCCGATCCATCCAGAAACTCCACCGCCCGTGCCGTCAGATGTGCGTCAGATATCGCACCTAACGCGGTTCTGGCACAGATCTTGGGAGCCGTCACGGAGAGTTGCCTCGATGTTCGATTGCGAGGGACCGGCTCGCGCGAGACGGCGTACGCCTTGGAGTCCGACAGCTGGAAGTGACGCTCCCTCAGGTCACTGCTGGCCGCTGCTGTCTCGGGTGCGAAATGAGCGTCAGACATGTGAGGCAACCAAGGGCTCGCAGAGAATCAGGGTGTCGCTTCCCGCAGTTCGGCTCGCTGGTGCGGTATGCGCATATCTGACGAGGTCTGTGGTCAACGTGCGGTGAGGTTCCAGGTGTTGTTCCCACACCTGGCCGAGCGGCAGCGTCGGCTGCTGATGGGGGCCGAGGCCAGGATCCTGGGCCGCGGCGGGATCCGGGCGGTCGCCCGGGCGGCCGAGGTCAGCGAGACCACCGTCCGCAAGGGAGTGGCCGAGTGGGAGGCGGGGGCGGAACCGCTGGGCCGGGTCCGCCGTCCCGGTGGCGGGCGTAAGCGGGCGGCTGAGGTGGATCCAGGTCTGCGGCCCGCGCTGTGGGTGGTGGTCGAGCCGGACATGCGAGGGGATCCGATGTCGCCGCTGCGATGGACGACGAAGTCCACCCGCAGGCTCGCCGGCGAGCTCACCAGGCAGGGCCACCGCGTTTCGGCGGATACCGTCGCCGACCTGCTACGGGAGGAAGGGTTCGGTCTCCGGGCCAATGCCAAGAATCTCGAGGGAGCTCAGCATCCCGACCGGGATGCCCAGTTTTGCCACATCAACGACCGGGCCAAGGACCACATGGGCGCCGGCGACCCGGTGATCAGCGTCGATACCAAGAAGAAGGAGCTGGTCGGGCAGTACAAGAACGGGGCCGCGAGTGGCATCCGAAAGGACTGCCGGCCCAGGTCAGTACCCATGACGTCCTGGTCCGCCAGGGACCGGGCAAGGCGAGCCCGTACGGGATCTACGACGTCGCCGCGAACACCGGATGGGACAGTGTCGGCACCGATCACGACACGGCCGCGTTCGCCGTCGCCTCGATCCGGCGCTGGTGGCAGGCCCGTGGAAGCCACGACTACCCGCAGGCCGCCCGGCTGCTGATCACCGCGGACGCGGGCGGCTCCAACGGATACCGCACCCGCGCCTGGAAGACCGAACTCGCCGCCCTGGCCGCCGAGACCGGCCTGGAGATCACGGTCTGCCATATGCCGCCGGGCACCTCGAAGTAGAACAAGATCGAGCACCGGCTGTTCTCCCGTAGGTGCTCCAGGACTCGCTCCAGGGTCGCCTCCGAGAGGCATGAAGCCCGTTGCGACCAGTGATCAAGCCACTCCTCGCCCGCCATCATGCCTGGTCATCCGCCTTCCGCTCCTACGGAGTTCCATCAGACTCCGCACACGCCGCCTTCGGCGGCCACAAGCAGTCGGGCATCAGGCGGGAGACCCACAAGACGGTGCTGGAGCACTACCAGCGAACGAAGATCTGCTGGTCAGCTACCGCCGAAGCGAGGCGAGTTCTTCTGACCGCTTTCGGCGAGACGCACCAGAAGAAGCTGCGCGAGACGACCGAGATCGCGAGCTGCGAGGTGTCGCCGAAGTGGATGCCGATGATGCCGCCGCACGGCCCCTACGGCCACGGCAGCGGAACGGGGCCGGTCCCAGGCTGACGAGGAAGCACAGGTTGACTGGGTCCATCGCGGTTCGCCGCCGGTCACACCGGCGGCGAGCAGGGCGCCACCGGCGACGCCCAGGGCGGACAGCGGGAGGTCCTCGCACAAGACCTGCACGCGGCACGACCGTCCCGCCGGCCCATGAGCGGCGCAGGCTACGGCGCCGGGAGACGCATCCCCCGCGCCCCACTCCCCCGTGTGCGCGGCTACTCGGGAAATCGTCCCACTCGAACCAGCCTCCGCGGACGGCCGACCGCCCCACGGGCAGGAGCGCCACGCATGGGGGATCGCAACCTACGACCGACCGACCTTGGCGCATCCATCGGAGCCCGGTCTGTCGCAGATGTCGGAGTTCAACGCTGCGTAGTCAGCACCAACTCAGCACGGGAGAGGTCGGCAGGGGCGCTGACATGGGACTTCAGTCAGCACCGAACCAGCACGGGAGTCAGCAGCGCACCACCAAAACGTGCCCGATCAGCGCACCCCGGACAGCCCCTCTCCCGTCCCTCTGGGGCCGTCGCCAGGGTCGCAACAGCAGGCCATGGAGGCCGGACGCACACGTCCCGCCAGAACTATGGTGTCCCACCACATACGCCCCTGACCTGCACCTTCCTACGGTGTGGCGACACCGAAACGTCCCCGTACCTGCCTGGAAGTGGTGCACATGGCCGCCGCAACACCCTCCCCGACGCCACCCAACTCCCTCAAGAGAATCGTCGCCGCCAGTCTCATCGGCACGACCATCGAGTGGTACGACTTCTTCCTGTACGGGTCCGCCGCGGCGCTCGTGTTCAACAAGCTGTTCTTCCCCGAGTCCGATCCTCTGGTCGGGACCCTGCTGTCCTTCCTGACGTACGCGGTCGGGTTCGCCGCGCGGCCTCTCGGGGCGCTGGTGTTCGGGCACTACGGGGACCGGCTCGGGCGGAAGAAGCTGCTGGTGCTCAGCCTGCTGCTGATGGGTGGGGCGACGTTCGCCATCGGGCTGCTGCCGACGCACGCGACCATCGGCTCCGCCGCTCCGGTGCTGTTGACCGTGCTGCGACTCGTGCAGGGCTTCGCGCTCGGTGGCGAGTGGGGCGGGGCCGTGCTGCTCGTGTCCGAGCACGGGGACGCCAAGCGGCGCGGGTTCTGGGCCTCGTGGCCGCAGACCGGTGCGCCGGCCGGGCAGTTGCTCGCCACCGGTGTGCTCTCCGCGCTGACCGCGCTGCTCTCGGACGCCGCCTTCACCTCCTGGGGCTGGCGCGTTCCCTTCCTGCTCTCCGGCGTCCTGGTGATCGTCGGCCTCTGGATCCGGCTCTCCGTCGACGAGTCGCCCGTCTTCAAGGCGGCCCTCGCCGCCGCCGAGGAGCGCAAGGCGGTCGCCGGGCAGGTCGAGAAGATGCCGCTGGTCGCCGTCCTGAAGCATCACTGGCGGGACGTGCTGATCGCGATGGGCGCCCGCATGGCGGAGAACATCTCGTACTACGTGATCACCGCGTTCATCCTCGTGTACGCCACCACCGAGGTCGACCTCTCCAAGCAGACCGCCCTGAACGCCGTCCTCATCGGTTCCGCCGTCCACTTCGCGGTGATCCCGCTCTGGGGCGCGCTCTCCGACCGGATCGGCCGGCGGCCCGTCTACCTGATCGGCGCGGTCGGCGTCGGGGCCTGGATGTTCCCGTTCTTCGCCCTCATCGACCGGGGCTCCTTCGGCAGCCTGCTGCTCGCGGTGACCGTCGGCCTGGTCCTGCACGGGGCGATGTACGCGCCGCAGGCCGCCTTCTTCTCCGAGATGTTCGCGACCCGGATGCGCTACTCCGGTGCCTCCATCGGCGCCCAGTTCTCCTCGGTGGCCGCCGGCGCGCCCGCCCCGCTCATCGCGACCGCGCTCCTGGCGGACCACGGCAACTCGACGCCCATCGCCCTGTACGTGATCGCGGCCGCGCTGCTCACCGTCGTCGCCATCGGCTGTGCCCGCGAGACCCGCGACCGCGACCTCGGGGAGATCGAGGAGCGGACCCCCTCGGACTCCCGCGTCCGCGCCGACGTCTGATCCGCCGACCCGACCGGATCCGACCAGGCCCGACGCGAGAGCCCGGTGCCCGCTCACGAGGAGCGGGCACCGGGCTCTCCCGCGCCCTACGTGCCGGTGACCGCGTCCGAGAGCGCGTGCAGGCGCAGCGCCAGCTGGATCTCCAGGGCGCGGGACGGAGACTGCCAGTCGGGGCCGAGGAGCCGGCCGACCCGTTCAAGCCGCTGGGCCACCGTGTTGACGTGGACGTGGAGTTCGTCCTTGGTACGGGCCGGGCTCATGCCGCTCGCGAAGTAGGCGTCCAGGGTACGGATCAGGTCGGTGCCCCGGCGCCGGTCGTAGGCGACGACCTGGCCGATCGTCCGGTCGACGAAGCCGTCGACGTCCCGGCCGTCGGCGAGGAGGAGGCCGAGGAAGCCGAGGTCCTCGGCGGCCGCGCCCTGGCCCGAGCGGTGCAGCAGGACGAGCGCGTCGAGGCAGCGGCGGGCCTCCTCGTACGCGACGGCCACCTGGTCCGGCCGGTCGAGGGGCGCCCGTACGGAGGCGGAGGCGCCCACGGTGACCGGTTCGCGCAGGGTGCCGCCGAGGCTTCTCGCGGTCTGTCTGGCCAGGTCGGTGGCGCTCTCGCCCGGGCCGAGCGGCAGCAGCAGGACCGTACCTCCGTCGCGTGCCGAGGCGAGTCCGTGGCGGGTGGCGGCCAGGTGGGTGGCGGCCGACCAGAGACGCTGGCGGTCGGCGCTCTCACGGCCGCCCGCGTCGGTGTCGGCCACCCCGCCGGCCCGGTCGATGCGGGCCGCGAGCACGACGTGCGGGGCCTCGCTGTCGGCACGGAGCCGCTCCGCGCGCTCCCGCAGCAGTCGGCGGTCCCGGTCGGGGGCGTCGAGGAGGTCGTCGAGGAGTTCGCCGCGCACCCGTTGCTCGGCCTCCCCGGCCGAACGGCGGGCGAGCAGCAACAGGGAGGTGACCAGGGCGGCGCGCTCCAGGGTGCGCTGGTCGACCGGGTCGAGGTCGGGCTGGCCGTGGAGCACCAGGGCACCCAGGGTCTCGCCTCCCGCGGAGACGGCGGCGACCCAGTCGTCGCCCTCGCGCACCGCGTGGCCCCCGGCCCGGCGGGCGGCCCCGGCGCCCTCTTCGGTGAACTCGACCGTGCCGCCGAGGACTTCGGAGACGGCACGGGCCACGTCGTGGACGCCGCCGCCGTGCAGGACGAGTTCGGAGAGCCGGTCGTGGACCTCGGAGGCCCGTTCGATGACGCCGCTGTGCTCGCGGATGATGTCGTTGGCGCGTTCCAGCTCGGCGAGGGCGGAGCGGGTCTCGGCGAGGAGGTTGGCGGTGTCGATGGCGACGGCGGCGTGCGCGGCGAGGGAGCCGAGCAGCGCGACCTGTTCGCGTTCGAAGACCCTGGCCCTGCGGTCGGCGGCGAACAGGACGCCGATGACCTGGCTGCCGAGGCTGAGCGGGACGCCCAGGATGGCGACGAGGCCCTCGTCCCGTACGGCCGCGTCGATGGTCCGGGTGTGCTGGAAGCGCGGGTCCTCGAAGTAGTCGTCGGTGACGTACGGGCGGGCCGTCTGGGCGACGAGGCCGCCGAGCCCCTCCCCCATGCCCAGTCTGACCTGCTGGAAGCGCGCGGAGACCGAGCCCTCGGTGACCCGCATGTACGTGTCCCCGGCGGCCGGGTCGTTGAGGCTCAGATAGGCGACCTCGGTGCCGAGGAGGGAGCGGGCGCGCTGGACGATGGCCCGCAGCACCGCGTCGAGGTCGCGGAGTCCCGCGAGGTCGTGGGCGGTGGCGAAGAGCGCGGACAGCTCCGCCTCGCGGCGGCGCCGTCCCTCCAGCTCGGCCCGGACCCGCAGGGCGAGCTGCTTGGCCTCTTCGAGCTCGGCCAGCGCCTCGGGGCCCGCGCCGCTCGCACGGGCGAGCAGCACGGGCCGGTCGTAGGCCTCCGTGGCTGCTCCCCGGGCGAGGAGTTCCAGGTAGGAGACGTGTTCGTGGGACATGGACACAGGGATACCTGCCGAACGTGTGGTCGCACCACCCCTGTGGACAAGCTTCACAGGGACATCCCTCAGTGGGCGGTCCAACCGCCGTCGAGGGTGAGGGAGGTGCCGGTGATGAACGAGGCGTGGGGGGTGCAGAGATAGAGGACGGCCTCGGCGACCTCCTCCGGTTCGATGAGCCGCTTGAGCGCCGAGTCCTTCAGGAGGACCTCGGAGAGGACCCGCTCCGGGGGGATGCCATGGGCCGCTGCCTGGTCCGCGATCTGCCGTTCGACGAGCGGGGTGCGGACATAGCCGGGGTTGACGCAGTTGGAGGTGACCCCGTGCGGGGCGCCTTCGAGGGCGGCGGTCTTGGAGAGGCCCTCCAGGCCGTGCTTGGCGGCCACGTACGCGGACTTGAAGGCGGAGGCGCGCAGCCCGTGGACGGAGGAGAGGTTGACGATCCGTCCCCAGCCCTGGGCGTACATGTGGGGCAGGGCGCCCCGGATGAGCCGGAAGGGTGCCTCCAGCATCACCGTGAGGACGGTGTGGAAGACGTCCGGCGGGAACTCCTCGATGGGGCGGACGAGCTGGAGTCCGGCGTTGTTGACGAGGATGTCGGCGCCCGCGGCGGCGGCCTCGGCGGCGGCCAGATCCGTGAGGTCGAGGAGCCGGGGTTCGAGGCTTCCGGGGAGCGCGGCGGCCTCTTCGGCCAGGGTCTCCAGGCCGTCGGCGGCCCGGTCGACGGCTCTGACCCTGGCCCCTGCGGCGGCGAGCCGCAGCGCGCAGGCGCGCCCGATGCCGCCGGCCGCGCCGGTGACGAGCGCGGTGCGGCCGGTGAGGTCGAGGAGGACGGCACGGGGCAGGGGTGCGGTGGAGACGGAACCGGTACCCGACGCGGCACCGTGGGCGGTGATGGGGGCGCTCATGTTCCGCACCCTATGAAGGGCTCTCTCCCCCACCGATGTGTGTCGGGACCATAGTTCAGCTGGATGCTGTGGTGCGGAACCATGTGGGTTCGTCGGCCAGGGCCTTCTCGATCCGCAGGTACGAGAAGCGCTTCATCTCCGGCAGGTCGTCCACGTCGAACCAGCGGACATCGGTGGACTCGTCGTCGTTGACCCGCGCCTCACCACCCACCGCGCGGCAGCGGAAGGTCACGTCCATGAACTGGCACTCGTCGCCGTTCGGGTAGACGACCGGCTTGCGGAGGGTCTCGACGAGAACGACCCGCTCGACCTCGCAGCGCACCGCGGTCTCCTCGTACACCTCGCGCACCGCGCAGTCGGCGGGCTGCTCGCCGGGCTCGACGATGCCACCGATGATCGCCCACCGTCCGTTGTCGGCGCGCCGGCCGAGCAGCACCCTGCCGTGGTCGTCGAAGACGACGGCGCTCACCCCGGGGAGGAAGAGGAGCTGGTGGCCGGCCTTCTCGCGCAGGGACCGGATGAAGTCAGGGGTAGCCATGGATCCGACCCTAGATCATCGGCGGATCGGATCATCCGTGGATCGGACCGGATCGTTCCGGCAGCGGGCCGCGGAGACGCCTCACGCGGTCCTGCGGGCACGGCGGGCCCGTACGGAGCGGAGCGCCGCCCAGCCGAGACCGGCCGCCCCGAGCGCCGTGAGCAGGGCCTCGGGCAGGGTGCCCATCCGGGTCGCCGGAGTCAGCGAGGAGCGCAGCGGCACCTTCTCGACCAGGACGTCCGGGGTGAACATCCTCGTCTGCGCGACGACCTCGCCGTCGGGGTGGATGATCGCGCTGACCCCGCTGGTGACGGGCACGACGACGGACCGGCTGTGCTCGACGGCACGCACCCGGGACATCGCGAGCTGCTGGTAGGTCATCTCGCTGCGGCCGAAGGTGGCGTTGTTGCTGGGGACGGAGATGAGCTGGGCGCCATGGGTGACGGTGTCGCGCACGGCCCAGTCGAAGGCCGCCTCGTAGCAGGTGGCGAGGCCCACCTCGGTGCCCGCCAGGTCGAAGACGCCGACCTTCGTACCGGCACCGAAGTCCCGGCTCACCCGGTCCACGTTGCTGTTGAAGACGCGGACGACGGACCGCATCGGGATGTACTCGCCGAACGGCTGGACGTGCCGCTTGTCGTACGTGGCGACCGGACCGCGCTCCGGGTCCCACTCGATGAGGGTGTTGCGGAGCTTGCCGGTCTCGGGGGTGACGACCGCGCCGATCACGGTCGGTACGCCGATCGCCCTGACCGCTCCGTCGATGACGTCGGCGGCGTCGGCGTTCGCGTACGGGTCGATGTCCGAGGAGTTCTCGGGCCAGAGGACGAAGTCGGGCTGCGGCGCGCGGCCGGCCCGGACGTCGGCGGCGAGTTCGTGGGTGCGGGCGACGTGGTTGTCGAGCACGGCCCGGCGCTGGGCGTTGAAGTCGAGGCCGAGGCGGGGCACGTTGCCCTGGACCGCGGCGACGGTGGCGGTGCCGTCCTCGGCGGAGTCGTCGACGAGCGGCAGGGCCGCGAGGGCGCCGGTGACCGGGACGAGCACGGAGAGCGCGGCGGCGGCGAGCGGGCCGCGGGGGACGGCGCCGGTGGCGCGGTAGGCGCGGACCTGCCGGTACGTCTCGTACAGGCCGAAACCGCAGAGGGCGACGGCGAAGCCGAGCACCGGCGTACCGCCGACCGCGGCGAGCGGCAGGAAGACACCGTCCGCCTGCCCGAAGGCGATCTTGCCCCAGGGGAAGCCGCCGAAGGGCACGCGCGCGCGTGCCCCTTCCGCGATGATCCACACCGCGGCGGCGAGGACCGGCCACCACGGGAGCCGGGAGACGGCCGCGATGCCGAGGCCCGCGGCGGCCACGAACAGCGCCTCGACGGCGGCGAGGGCGAGCCACGGGCCGGCGCCGACCTCCTCGCCGGTCCAGACGAGGAGGGGAAGCAGGAAGCCGAGCCCGGCGAGGTAGCCGAGGCCGAAGCCGGCCCGGAGGCGGCGGCCTCGCAGGGCCCAGCCGAGCAGGGCGAAGGCGGGCAGCGCGAGCCACCACAGGGGCCGTGGCGGGAAGCTCAGGTAGAGCAGGAACCCGGACAGCAGAGCCGCCCCGGGCCGCACGAACCGCCGCAGCCGGGAACCCGGCGTGGGTGCGGTGTCGGTTCCGGACGGGTCGACGGGGGTGATGGTGGCGCTCACCTTGCGGAGTCTACGGGGCGTTCCCGTCGGTCAGGAGGCAGGTGGGTCCGGGGCGCGGGCCCCGGTGACCTGCCCGGAATCCCCGCCGGGAAGCGGCACAGGGACGTGACGGCCTGTAGGTGCGCCCGGGGTCCGGGCCACCGGCGTTCCGAGACCGGGCTCCGCCGAGGAGTCGGGCGCCGTCGGCTCCGCCGAGGCTCTCGCCCTCGGCTTCCCGGGGGTCAGGCGCCCGTCGGTGTGGGCGGGCCCGGTGGGGTCGGGCGGCGGAGGTGGTCGCGGATGACCCGTACCGCCGTCTCGGCGTCGTCGACGGTGACCGTGAACGTACGCCCGTCCCCGAGGCGCAGGACCAGGCCCTCGCCGCGCCTGACGACCACGGCCGTGCCCTTCTCGGGACGCCAGCGGTAGCCCCAGCCGCCCCAGTGGCGCGGGGTGACGCTCGGTGCGAAGTCCGCGCCGACGATGTGGGAGAGGAGGATGCGGCGGCGCGGTACGCCGATGTGGCCGCAGCGGACCTCCATGGCGAGGTCGTCGACCTTGACGGCCACGTGGACGAAGGCGAGCGTGCCGAAGAGGACGAGCAGTCCGGCGGCGACACAGCCGATGACGGCCATCAGGAGGGCCGCGATGCCGGAGGTCCAGGCCGATTCCACGGCGAGGGTGACGCCGAGGGCCATGAAGGCGGCGCCGGCGGCCGCGGCCAGCCACTGGAAACGGTTGGTGGCGCGGCCGGTCCAGACGGCGGGTGGCCGCTCGTCGGCGCGCGGGTTCCGGTGGTACTCCCTCATGAGGGAAGCGTACCCAGGACGGGACGCGACGGCGCGCCGGAGCGCATCCGTCCGCACACGCTCAGTGAGCGGGCGCCGCCGCCTGGAGGGTCCGGCCGGCGGCGTAGCCGAGGGCGGTGGCGGGAAGTGGACCGGGGCGTCCGCTGAGGAGGACGGAGAGGCTTCCGGTCGGGGCCGCGTCGGGGGCCGGCTCGGCCCCGACGCGGCGCAGCGCCTGTGCGGCGACCGCGTCCGCGGAGCCGTGGAAGACGAGCGGGGGCAGGCCGGTCCTGCGGGCTTCGAGGGCGGCGAGGATGCGCTCCTCGACGAGCTCGTAGTGGGTGCAGCCGAGGACGACGGCGCGGACGTCCCGGGGGGTGAGCGCCGTGGCCGCGGCCACGGCCCGGTCCACGGCCTCCGGATCGGCGTGCTCCACGGCGTCCGCGAGCCCGGGGCAGGGCACCTCGGTGACGTCGGCGCCGTCGGCGAAGTCGCGGATCAGTCCGCGCTGGTAGGCGCTGCCGGTGGTGGCCGGGGTGGCCCAGATGGCGACCTTGCCGCCCCCGGCGGCGGCAGGCTTGATCGCGGGCACGGTGCCGATGACGGCGATGTCCGGTTCGAGGGCGGCGCGCAGGGTCGGCAGGGCGTGCACGGTGGCGGTGTTGCAGGCCACGATCAGGGCCTGCGGGCGGTGCGCGGCGGCGGCGAGCGCGACGGCCAGGGCGCGCTCCGTGAGGTCCTCGGGGGTGCGCGGGCCCCACGGCATGCCGTCGGGGTCGTTGGAGAGGAGGAGATCGGCGTCCGGCCGGAGCCGTCGCACCGCGGCCGCCGCCGGGAGGAGGCCGATTCCGGAGTCCATGAGCGCGATCTTCACCCGGTCACCCTAGCTGATGAGCCTCACATCCCCCGCGATCTGGGGCAGACTGCCGCGAGTGAGCACCCTCGCCTGGTTCGCGCTCGGTTCCTCGGTCGTCTGGGGTTGGCTGCTGCTCGGCCAGGGGTTCTTCTGGCGTACGGACCAGCGCCTGCCGCCGACCGCGCGGGGCCACGCGCGCGGGGGGCCGGTCCATGGCCACGCGCGCGGGGAGCCGGACGCGTGGCCGCGCGTGGCCGTCGTCGTGCCGGCTCGGGACGAGGCCGGGGTGCTGCCGCTGAGCCTGCCGTCGCTGCTCGCGCAGGACTATCCGGGCGTCGCCGAGGTGATCCTCGTGGACGACGGGAGTACGGACGGCACGGCGCGGGTCGCCGCCGGGCTGGCCCGTCTCCACGGGGGGCTGCCGCTGACGGTGGTGTCGCCGGGTGAGCCGGAGCCCGGCTGGACGGGGAAGCTGTGGGCGCTGCGGCACGGCATGGCGCTGGCACGCGCGCGTGAGCCCGGGTTCCTGCTCCTGACGGACGCGGACATCGCCCATGAGCCGGACAGTCTGCGGCTGCTCGTCTCGGCGGCGGTGGGGAACGACCTGGACCTGGTGTCGCAGATGGCCCGCCTCCGGGTCGCGAGCCCGTGGGAGCGCCTGGTCGTGCCGGCGTTCGTCTACTTCTTCGCTCAGCTCTATCCCTTCCGGTGGATCAACCGGGCGCGGCCGCTCGCGACGGCCGCCGCGGGCGGCTGTGTGCTGCTGCGGACGGAGACGGCGGTGGCGGCGGGCGTCCCGGAGACGATCCGGCAGGCGGTGATCGACGACGTGTCGCTGGCGCGGGCGGTGCGGCGGGCCGGTGGGCGGATCTGGCTGGGGCTCGCGGAGCGGGTCGACAGCGTCCGCCCGTATCCGGGGCTCGGCGAGCTGTGGCGGATGGTCGCGCGCAGCGCGTACGCGCAGCTGCGGCACAGCCCGTGGCTGCTCGGGGGCACGGTGGCGGGCCTCGTCCTCGTCTACCTGGTGCCGCCGGTGGCCCTGGTGGCCGGAGCGGTGGGTGGTGACGCGGTGGCGGCCTGGGCCGGAGGCGCGGCCTGGGCGGTGATGGCGGGGACGTACGTGCCGATGCTCCGTTACTACCGGCAGCCACTGTGGCTCGCCCCGCTGCTTCCGTTCACCGCGTTCCTGTACCTCCTGATGACGGTGGACTCGGCGGTACGGCACCACCGGGGTGCCGGTGCGGCGTGGAAGGGGCGAACGTACGCGCGCCCGGAGGCGGCGCCGGACCGGTGACCGTGCCGGGCCGGTGACCGTGCCGGGCCGGTGACCGTGCCGGGCCGGCCGCGCGGGCGCGCATACGTCCGGGCGCGTCCGCCAGGGCTCTCTGCGGTCAGAAGGTGCGGTCAGGAGGCCTGGTCGAGGAAGAGGAGGGCGCTCATGAGCGCGCCGCCGGCGACGGGACGGATGTCGTAGTGGTGCGTGAGTTCGTCCAGTTCGCGGAGTCCGGCGGCGTCTTCGTCGGTGCCCGACCCTCCCGCCGCGAGGATCCGCCCGGCGTCGCGCTGGATCATGCGCAGGGCCAGGGGGCCGTGTGCGCTCCGGACGCGGCTGTCGTCGAGGGTGGCGATGGGGGAGAGCATCGTGTCGATCTGCGCGGTGGTCCCCGAAGCTCCCCGGGCCCGCCGGTCGTGCAGGGCGGGCAGGGCCTCGCGGACGGACGCGAGGAGCTGTGTCCTGTCGTGGGGCCGCAGGGGCGCGTGGTCGTCGCGGTGGGCGCCGGAATTCGAGGAGGAGAGGGCGGAGGGAAGGCCTCGGGGCGCGGGAGCCGGGCCGCCCCGCCCGCTCCGCCCGTCCCGTCAGGGAGTGGCGCGGCGCAGTGCGAGCAGGGTCGCGTCGTCGGAGCGGTGGGGCCCGTCGAGCCGGTCCAGGAGATCTTCGGCGTAGTCCTGGAGGGTCTGGTGGTCGCGGACCGGTGGTGTGGTGCGCAGGCAGTGCTCGGCGGCCCGGAGGAGGCGCGCGGTGTCCTCGTCGGGGTCGGTGTCACGGCGTTCGATCAGCCCGTCGGAGTAGATCAGGACGATGTCGCCGTCGTCGAGCAGGGTCTCGGCCGCCGTATAGGTGGCGCCCGGCAGGACACCGAGGGAGAGTCCGGGGCCGCCGTCCGGGGCGGGGAGCTGTGCGGCCCGGCCGTCGCGCAGGAGGACGGGGCGGGGGTGGCCTGCGCAGGTCCAGCGGAGCGTCGAGCGTTCCGGGTGGTAGCGGGCGATGACGGCGGTGGCGGTCGATTCGATGCCGTCGTCGCACGCCACGTCGTTGAGCCACCGGGTGAGTTCTTCGACCGGCTCGTTGGTGTAGGCGAGGCCGGCCAGGGCGTAGCGGAGCTTGGCCATGAGGGTGACCGCTTCCAGGCCGTGGCCGCGGGCGTCGCCGAGTGCGACCAGGAGGCGGCCGCCGGGGATCCTGCGCGCCTTGTACCAGTCGCCGCCGACGCCGGACCGGGTGGAGTCCGGTCGGTAGACGGCGGCCGCGTCGAGGCCGTAGGAGGCGAGTTCGCCGGGGAACCGGGGAAGGACGGCGTCACGGAGCGCGTCGGAGATCTCGGCCAGCGCCTCCGCGCGGGCGCGCTGGCGGCGCGCCTCGGCGTCGGCGGCCCGGGCGAGCGCGCGGCGGTGGTGGTCGTCGGTGGCGTCGATCAGGACGGCGCGTACGGCCCAGACGGGGCCGCCTTCGGGTCGTACCGGTTCGGCGACCACGCGGATGTACCGCTCGACGGGGTCGCGCATGCGCAGTTCGCACTCGGACCGCCGTTTGCGCAGGAGTACCTCGTAGAGCAGGTGGTACAGCTCGGGCAGGCTGTCGGGGGTGATCAGGTCCGCCAGGCCGAGGATGTCCTGGGGGACGGGGGTCGCCGGGCCGAGGCCGAGGACGTAACCGAAGCCGAGGGAGGGTTCGACGGTGTCGTCGGCGAGGTTCCATTCGGCCCAGCAGGTTCTGACCAGCTTCTGGGCGGCGAGTGCCATCCGCACGCGGTGGCCCGGTTCCCAGGTGACGAGGAGGTGGTCGCCGCACGGGGCCACGGTCACGTCGCTGCTCAGCCGGGCCGGGAGGCCGGCCGGGCGGGGGATGAACCACTCCAGCATCTCGGGGCCCTGCGGCGCGCGTTCGTGGTGGGCGGCGGCGAGCATGCGGGGCAGTGCGGTGTTCTCCAGGACGGGGAACCGCTCGAAGAGGGGTACCGGGCCCTGCCAGCGCGGCACCGAGCCGCGCGGCACTCGGGCGGCACCGTAGTCGCGGGCGCGTTCGTTCTGGGCGACGTACAGGAAGTCCCCGATCCGGCCGCTGTCGTCGACCACCGGGGAGACGAGCATGCCGGCGACCGGCAGGGCGTCCAGCAGTTCGACGACGGCGTCCGGAAGCGGGCGGGCCGGGGCGGTGGGGCCCGGGGTGCGCGGGGGCGGGGCGTGGGTGTCCGCGTAGGTGCCGATGCGGCGGCGCTGGGCCGCCAGGAGTTCGCGCAGGGCCTGGAGATCCAGCGTGGCGCGGGGATCGTGTCCCCTGGGGACCTCCTCCATGAGCCGGGCCTTCCGTGGGTCGTGACGGCGTGCGAGCCGGCCTGCGGTCGCGGACCACCGGGCGATGGGGCGGCCGGGCCGTGGGGCGGCCGGGCCGTGGACGGAGGTGCCACCCGTCCGGGCCCTTCGGCCCCCGCGAGAGACCCGCGTCACGCCACAAAGTCCACCTTATGTCCGAAGTATTCGGTACGGCCGATGAGACACTCCCGCCCGGCGGAACCGGCCCGGCCCTGCACGCCACCCGCGGCCTCGTCCACGCGGCGGCCGAGGAACAGATACGCGCGGTCGACCGCCGCCGCCGCGTCGCCCGCCCCGCCGGAGCCGCCGCCCTCCGAGCAGCCTCCCGGCGCCCCTCCCACCGCGCAGCACGCCAGCCCCACCGCGAACGCCCGCCGACTCGGATACCCGGAAGAACCCGTAGGAGAACTCAGAGAAAATCCCATAACGGACCAACTGGATCATTTCCTGCCTCTGCCGCAAAGCCCTCCCCCACTGGCCCGCCCCGGGTCGCCACGCGTCTACCGGAAACCTGCACAACGTGTGCGTGTGGAGGGGCGGCGCCTTCACCGTTCCCCGACACCACAGAGGGCCCAGGCCGTCCGAACGGTACCTTTCCGCCCCTTTGGTTCCCCGTACGCGGCGGGGTGACCGAATCTGTTACTCGAACCCGAGGAGAATGTGTCGGCATTCGGTGAAATTGAATGCACGACCGCTTCCCGAGGTGCAGGAACACCCGCGCCGAAGCGTCAACCGAATTGGTCCGGTCAGCCGTTCGCGTGATTTGATCAATCCCGCCGCGGCCACAGAAGACGGATTCCCCCCCATGAACGAAGGGTGCGCATCATGCGTCACGACCTTGAGACCGCTGAGATCTCCGACGCCGACCTCGACGCCGTTTCCGGTGGTCTCGTCACCATCTCCGGCGGCCTCGCCGGCGCCCTGACCAGCGACGTCACCAACGTCCTCGGCACCGTCGGCTCCCTCCAGACGGTCCAGGGCGTCGAGGGCCTCGTCGCCGGCGTCCCCGGCCTGGCCTCCGGCATCACCGGCGTCTCGGTGAACACCGCGGGCATCGCCGGTATCTGAGCCGGTTTCCGAACCGGTTTCCGAACCGGCGTCTGAGCCGGTTTCCGGTCCGGTCGCCGGTCCGGACATCACCCGTGAACCCCGGAACCACCCAGGTTCCGGGGTTCACGGCCGCCCCTTGTCCATACCGCGGAAAACCCGACCGCGGAATGCGAGAGAACGCAGCCGAAGGAATAGTCCGTGCAGTTCCGCCGCAATGCGCTTTCCAAGCTGCAATCGCCCGAAGAACTCGACGTACCCGTGCGTTTCGCGCGTCCCCAGGGGCGTCTCGTGCTCGCCGTCACCCTCGTCGTCATGGCCGCCGCGGGCTTCTGGGCCCTCACCGGCACAGTGACGTCCAAGCTGAACGCCCCCGGCCTCCTCACCCACGCCGAGGGCTCCTACCTCCTCCAGAGCCCCGTCGCCGGACAGGTCACCGAGGTCCTCGTCGACGAGGGCCGGTCCGTGGTCACCGGAGCGCCCCTGCTGACCGTCCGCACGGACCGGGGCGACCGGCCCGTCCGCGCCGTCGCCGGCGGTCGCGTCACCACCCTGTACGCCGGGCTGGGATCGATCGTCACCACCGGCGCCGACGTGGCGACCGTCGAGCGCGTGACGGACCCGGACGCACCGCTGATGGCCGTCCTGTACCTGCCGGGCGACACCGCCGCCACGGTCCGCGCGGGCGCCCGGGTCGACCTCGGCGTCCAGTCCGTCCCGCGCGACCGGTTCGGCGTGCTCCGCGGCCGTGTCACCGCCGTCGGCCGCACGCCCCAGTCGGAGGCGCGGCTCGGCTCCTTCCTCGGCGACGCCGGACTCGCCGCGCGGTTCTCCCGCCAGGGCCCTCCGGTCGCCGTGCTCGTGGCCCTGGACCGCTCCACCGCCACCGTGTCCGGCTACGTCTGGTCCTCCGCCGACGGGCCCCCGCAGGCCCCCGCCTCCGGCACGCCCGTCACCGGCGCCGTCCACCTCGCCGCACAGCGCCCCGTCGACTGGCTGCTCCCGTGAGCGCGCCCGGTGCGTCCGCCCGGACCCGCTCCCGATCGTCCTCGCGTCGGCTCCCGCCCGCCGGCGGGGCCCGTCGCCGTACGCCCCCCGCCAAGGGCCGCCGGCCCCGGACCGTCCGTACCCCCACCGTCCTCCAGATGGAGGCGGTCGAGTGCGGCGCCGCAGCCCTCGCCATGGTGCTCGGCCACCACGGCCGGTTCGTCCCCCTCGAGGAGCTCCGCATCGCCTGCGGCGTCTCCCGCGACGGCTCCCGGGCGGGCAACCTCCTGAAGGCCGCCCGTGGTTACGGACTCCAGGCCAAGGGCATGCAGATGGACGTGGCCGCGCTCACGGAGGTGGCCGCCCCGGCCGTCCTGTTCTGGGAGTTCAACCACTACGTCGTCTACGAGGGCACCGGCCGCCGTTTCGGCCGCCCCGGCGTGTACGTCAACGACCCCGGCAGCGGCCGCCGGTTCGTCCCCATGGACCGGTTCGACACCAGCTTCACCGGCATCGTCCTCACCTTCGCGCCGGGCCCCGGTTTCCGCCGCGGCGGAAACCGGCCGGGTGTCCTCTCCGCCCTGCCCTCCCGGCTGCGCGGCACCTCCGGCACCATGGCCGCGGCGGTCGTCGCCAGCCTTCTCCTGGTGGCCGTCGGCGCGTGGGTGCCCGCGCTGAGCCGTACGTACATCGACATGTTCCTCATCGGGAACCAGACGTCCCTGCTCGGCGTGGTCTTCGCGGCGATGGCGACCGCCCTCGTCCTCACCGCGACCCTCACCGGCCTCCAACAGGCGAACCTGCTGCGCGGGCGCGTCATCGCCTCCACCCTGGGCAGCGCCCGCTTCCTGCGGCACCTGCTCCGGCTCCCGCTCGCCTTCTACGCCCAGCGGAACCCGGCCGACCTCGTCCAGCGCCTCCGGTCCAACGACGCCGTCGCCGAGACCCTCGCCCGCGACCTGGCCGCGGCGGCCGTCGACGCCGTCGTCGTGCTGCTCTACGCGGTACTGCTCTGGACGTACGACCCGCAGCTCACCGTCGTCGGCGTCCTCGTCGCCCTGCTCAACGTCCTCGCCCTGCGCGTCGTCGTCCTTCTGCGGGCCACCGACACGCAGAAGCTGCGCGCCGAGAGCGCCCGGCTGACCAACACCGCGTACAGCGGCCTCCAGCTCATCGAGACGATGAAGGCCACGGGCGGCGAGGACGGCTTCTTCCGCCGCTGGGCCGGACAGCACGCGATCACCCTCGACGTGCAGCAGCGGCTCGGCGTGCCCGGTGCCTGGCTGGCGGTCGTCGCGCCCGCCCTCGCCGTGCTCAACAGCGCGCTGATCCTCACGATCGGCGGTCTGCGGGCCGTGGAGGGGCACCTCACCGTCGGGCTGCTCGTCGCCTTCCAGGCCCTCGTGACCGGCTTCACGGCACCGATCGCCCGGCTCAACGGCGTGGCGGGCCGCGTCCAGGACTTCGCCGCCGACGTCGCCAGGCTCAGGGACGTCGAGGACTTCCCCGTCGACCCGGTCCACACCCGGCACGCCCCGAGCGCCCCCACCCGCCGGCTCACCGGCCACGTCGAACTGGACGGCGTCACCTTCGGGTACAGCCCCCTGGACGCCCCGCTGCTCAAGGACTTCCGGCTCACCGTCGGCCCCGGGCAGCAGGTCGCGCTGGTCGGCGGTTCGGGCAGCGGCAAGTCGACCGTCTCGCGGCTGATGTCCGGCCTCTACACACCGTGGGAGGGCACGATCCGCATCGACGGGACGCGTCTGGAGGACATCCCGCGCGGTGTCCTCGCGGCCTCCGTCTCCTTCGTCGACCAGGACGTCTTCCTCTTCGAGGGCACCGTCCGCGACAACGTGGCGCTCTGGGACCCCTCCGTGCCGGACGAGGCCGTCGTCGCGGCCCTCCAGGACGCCGCCGTGTACGACGTGGTGGCCCGCAGGCCCGGCGGCATCCGCGGCCGCGTCGAGCAGGACGGCCGCAACTTCTCCGGCGGCCAGCGCCAGCGCCTGGAGATCGCCCGCGCGCTGGTGCGCCGCCCCAGCGTCCTGATCCTCGACGAGGTGACCAGCGCCCTCGACGCGGCGACCGAACAGATCGTCATCGACAACCTGCGGCGGCGCGGCTGCGCCTGCGTGGTCATCGCCCACCGGCTGAGCACCGTGCGCGACAGCGACGAGATCGTCGTCCTCGACCGGGGCACGGTCGTGGAACGCGGGCGCCACGAGCAGCTCCTCGCCGCGCGGGGCGCGTACGCCGGCCTGATCAAGGAGGACTGAGGTGACCTTCCCCCACCCGCCGGCCGACCTCACCGGCGTACGGCACGACGGCGGCGCGCAGGACCCGGTCGTCGCCGCCCTGGGCACCCTGGGCACCGCCGTCGACCGCGCCGGTCCGAGCGGCGTCGCCCTCGAAGGCCCGTACGTCCTCTGGCTCGTCGTCGACGGCGCCATGGACCTCTTCGCCGTCGACGCGGCGCGGCTCGGCCCGTGGCACTTCCTGGGCCGCCTCGAAGCGGGCACGCTGCTCCTCGGCCCGGTCGACGGCCCCGCGCACACCCTGATCGGCCGCCCCGCGCAGGGCTGCCTGCTGCGCCGCGTCGAGCTCCGCGAACTGGCGTACCCGGCGGGGCAGTACGCCGGTCAGGGGTACGGGGAGCAGGGATACGGCGGCCAGTGGTACGAGGGCCGGTGGTACGAGGACCGGAGCACGTACGGGACGCGGGCCGAGGCTCCGCCCAGCCCCCTGGAGCACGCCTTCGCGCTCGGCATCGGGCGCGGGTTGCGGGTCCTGTACCAAGCCGCCCTCGACGGCGGCCCCACCGGTGGTACGGCCGACGACGACGTCCTCTGGATGCGGCTCACCCCGGGCAGCATCGCGTACGGGGCCGTGTACGAAGGTCACCCGAGCCCCGGCGCGGGCACCCTCCTCGTCGACCCCTCGACCTGGCAGGGCATGGTCGACCAGCAGTACCGGCTGCTGCACGCCCTGGACGGCTGGATCGAGCAGCTCGAACGCGACCACGAGGACCGTGCGGCGGCCGGGATCGAGGCGGGGAGGGCCGCCCGCACCCGGGCGGACCACACCCTCCTCGCCTCCCTCGGGCGCGGGGGCGGCACCCCCGCCCGGGGCCGCGCCGACGACGACGCGACCTACGCCGTGTGCCGGACCGTCGCCGCCGCGGCGGGCATCACGCTCGCGGAACCGGCCGGGACGGAGGGCGCCGACGCCGGACGGCTCGATCCCGTCGAACGCGTCGCGCTCGCCTCCCGGATCCGCACCCGGGGCGTCCGGCTCGGTGACCGGTGGTGGCGAGAGGACAGCGGCCCCCTCGTGGGCCACCGCGCGGCGGACGGGTCACCGGTCGCCCTGCTGTGGCGGCGGGGCCGGTACGTGGCGGTCGACCCCGCCACCGGCGGGCGGGAGCGCGTCGGCCGGTCCAACTCCGTGGAGTTCGCACCGCGCGCCGTCATGTTCTACCGCCCGCTGCCCGACCGGCCGTTGGGCCTGCTGCCGCTGCTCCGGTTCAGCCTGCGGGGAACCCGGGCGGAGCTCCGCGCCCTCCTCGTCGGCGGGCTCGTCGCGGTGGCCCTCGGCGCCCTGGTGCCCGTCGCCACCGGCAAGGTGCTCGGCACGTACGTACCGGCGGCCGAGACCGGCCTCATCGTCAGGACCGGCATCGCGATCATCGCGGCCGGCGTCGTCTCGGCCGCCTTCTCGCTGCTCCAGAACACCGCGATCCTCCGTATGGAGGGCCGCGTCGAGGCCACGCTCCAACCCGCCGTCTGGGACCGTCTCCTGCGCCTGCCCGCGACGTTCTTCACCGGCCGTTCGACCGGCGAACTGGCGGCCGCCGCCATGGGCGTCAGCGCCATCCGCCGGGTCCTGTCCGGCATCGGCCCCGTGGTCCTCCAGGCGGGCACCGTCGGCACGGTCAACCTCGTCCTGCTCCTCGTCTACAGCGTGCCCCTGGCCCTCGTCGCACTCGCCCTGCTGCTCGCGACGGCCGCGGTCTTCCTGGGCCTCGGACTCTGGCAACTGCGCTACCAGCGCCGGTTGATCCGGATCAACGACAAGCTCGACAACCAGGCCTTCCAGACCCTGCGCGGTCTGCCGAAGCTGCGCGTCGCGGCGGCCGAGAGCTTCGCGTACGCGGCCTGGGCGGGGGAGTTCGCCCGCACCCGCGAGCTGCACCGGCGCGTCGGGCGGATCAAGAACGTCCTCGCCGTCGTCGGCGCGGTCTGCCTGCCGCTGTGCACGCTCGTGATGTTCGCGCTCCTGGCCGGTCCGGCCCGGGGCACCCTGTCGGCGAGCGAGTTCCTCACCTTCAGCACCGCCGTCACGATGATGCTGTCCTCGGTCACGCAGCTGACCGGCGCGCTCCTCTCGGCCGCCGCCGTACAGCCCATGTTCGAACAGATCAGGCCGGTGTTCCGGGAGACACCCGAGGTGCGCGGCTCCAGCGTCCACCCCGGCGAACTGACCGGGGCCGTCGAGGCCGAGAACCTGTCGTACCGCTACACCGAGGACGGGCCGCTGGTCCTCGACGGGGTCGACCTCCGGGTGCGGCCGGGCGAGTTCGTCGCGATCGTCGGGGCCAGCGGCAGCGGCAAGTCCACCCTCCTGAGGCTGCTCATCGGCTTCGACCGGCCGGCCTCCGGCACCGTCCGGTACGACGGGCAGGACCTCGCGGCCCTCGACCGGGCGGCCGTGCGCCGTCAGTGCGGTGTCGTGCTCCAGAACGCCCAGCCGTTCTCCGGCTCCGTCCTCGACTGCATCCGGGGCGCGGGGACGTATCCCCTGGAGGACGTGTGGGCCGCCGCCGCGATGGCGGGCCTGGCGGAGGACATCAAGGCCATGCCCATGGGCATGCACACGATGCTGTCCGACGGCGGCGGAAACATCTCGGGCGGCCAGCGCCAGCGGCTGATGATCGCCCAGGCCCTCGTCCGCCGGCCCCGTGTCCTCTTCTTCGACGAGGCGACCAGCGCCCTGGACAACGAGGCGCAGCGGACCGTCATAGAATCGACCCGCGCCCTGAACGCGACCCGTGTCGTGATCGCCCACCGACTGTCCACGGTCATGGAAGCGGACCGGGTGATCGCCCTGGCGGACGGACGTGTCGTCCAGGAAGGCACTCCCGCGGAACTCCTCGCCGACACGACCGGTCTCTTCCATGAACTGGTCCGGCGTCAACTCGGCTGATACTCCGTGATTACTATCGGTAATAGATTGATAATCCTGAGTTTCGCACGCTCAAGATCAACGGAGAAAGTCCCCGACTGTTTACGCAGACTTTAACGATGTTTTGGCAGGTCAGCCCGGCAAAAACAGCGTAAATCGGATGACCCGAAGATGGGGACTCCCCAACCAGCACATCGTGGGCTTAACTTATGGCCATGACCTCCCCCCGCTCCACCTATGGAGGCGGTTACCACACCGCGCCGTCCTTCCCGGACACCCCGATCTACGACTCCCTGGTCGCGGAGCGGGGCACGCCTCAGATCGCCCCGATCCGAGTGCCAGCCGCCTACGACACCGGCAGCAGCTTCCCCCAGAGCGGCTCCTACCTGCCGGCGCTCCCCGCGGCACTGCCCGCCCTCCCGGCGGCGCCCACCCCGCAGCCCTCCTACGGCGGCGGCTACGGATACCCGCAGCCCTCGCCGCAGATGGCACCCGTGCCCCTGCAGCACGCCCCCGCCCCGTACATCCCGCAGCAGCAGATGGCCCCGCGCGGCTATCAGGGCGGCCAGTACACGCAGCCGCCCCGCCCCGCGCCCGCGGGATACGAGGCGATGCGTCCGGCGGCGCCCCGGCCCGCTCCGGTCCCCGCCCCCGCGCCGTACGACGACCCGTACAACCGTCCCTACCAGGGTGGGGGTTACTGACCGGCCCACGCACCGGGGGACGTCGGGCCCGGAGCGGCTGGCAGGATGACCGCATGCCGACTCCCGTGCTCCGCTCCGTCCACGTCCACCCGGTGAAGGCCATGCGCGCGCTGGCTCCCACGGAGGCCGAGGTCCAGCCCTGGGGGCTGGCCGGGGACCGCCGCTGGGCCGTCGTCGACGCGACGGGCAAGGTCGTGACCCAGCGCCGTCACCCCCGGATGGCGCTGGCCACGGCCGAACCCCTGCCGGGCGGCGGGGTCGCCCTGTCCGCGCCCGGTCACCCGGTGCTGGCGGTCGAGGTTCCGCATCCCTCGTCCACCGTCACCGTGGAGATCTTCGACAAGTTCGTGGAGGCGGTGCCGGCCGACCGGGCGGCGGCCGGCTGGCTCTCGGCGTACCTGGAGGGCGATTTCCGGCTCGTCCACATGGACGCGCCGGAGCACCGGCGGCCGGTCGACCCGGAGTACGCGCTGCCCGGCGAGACGGTGAGCTTCGCGGACGGCTATCCGCTGCTCGTCGCCGCCACGTCCTCGCTCGACGCCCTCAACTCCCTCGTCGCCCAGGGGGACCACGCCCACGAGGGTCCCCTGCCGATGAACCGGTTCCGGCCGAACCTGGTGATCGAGGGGACCGCGCCGTGGGCGGAGGACGGCTGGACGCGGCTCGCCGTGGGAGAGGTCACCTTCCGGGTCGCCAGGCCCTGCGGGCGCTGTGTCGTCACCACGACGGACCAGCTCTCCGCCGAGCGGGGCAAGGAGCCGCTGTGGACCCTCGCCCGGCACCGCAAGAACGACGGCCGGGTCATCTTCGGCCAGAACCTCGTCCCCGAGCACACCGGCACGGTCCGGGTCGGGGACGAGGTGAAGATCCTGGACTGAGCGGAAACCTCCCGATCACCGGCCCGACGGGCGGGGAGCCCTCCCCCGGGGCACACTCGTCGGAGAAGCGGTGAACGACGAGGGGGTCCCGACGTGCGCGCGGCCATCGGACTCTGGCGCTGGCGGCACAACCCCCTGCGCCGGACCACGGATCTCGTCGAGGCCTGGGTCGCCTCCGTGGCGATCGTGCTGCTCTGTGTCGTGGTGCCGCTGACCGGCTGGGCGGCCGGCTCCTCCGCGGACAGCTCGCTCCAGCGGGCCGTCCGCGCCCAGCAGGAGCAACGCGTGCCGACGACGGCCCGGGTGGTGCGGCCCGCGGGCGGAGCGGAGACCGCCGATACGGCCGGGGAACAGCGGCTGCGCCGCCCGGTGGTGGCCCGGTGGACCGCGCCGGACGGCTCGGCCCGTACGGGCACGGTGACGACGGCCCGGCGGACCTCCGCCCCCGGCGCCACCTTCGCCCTGTGGACGGACCGGGAGGGACGCCCGGTGCCGCCGCCGCTGCCCGCGGACACGGCCCGCGCGCACGCCGCCGTCGCCGGTCTGACGGTCGCGCTGCTCACGGGTCTCCTGGTGGAGACCGTCCGCCGCCTCGCCGTGCGCCGGCTGGTGCTGCTGCGGTACGCGCGCCTGGACCGGGCGTGGGCGGCGGCCGGCCCCGACTGGGGCCGCACCGGCACCGGCAGCTGAGGCGGGGCGCGAGCGGGGAACGGACCCGGACGGGGACCGGACGCGGACCGGGTCCGGGTTCGACCGGGCCCGACCGACCTCGACCGCCGCCGACCACCGCCGACCGCCTGTGACGCGAGCCGAGGGACAGTCCGGCGCCCGCACGGGTACGGGCCGGTGACCCGTCAACCGCGTGGCCCCGCGCGCGCTACGGTGGGGCATCGGTTCAGCGGCGAGGCATGAGGCGGGGGCAGGACACACCCATGGCACAGGGCACGGTCCAGGTGACGCACACCGGCACATCGCGGTGGCGGCGCCGCACGGGTGAGTACCCCTCGCTGGCCGCCGCCCTGGAGGCCGCGGGCGACGGGGACGTGCTCACGATCGCGCCCGGAACCTACCGGGAGAACCTCGTGGTGCGGCGGGCCGTCACCCTGCGCGGCCCCGAGGGCGGGGTCGGCTCGGTGCGGATCGCACCGCCGGACGGGGTGCCGCTGACCATCCGCGCCTCCGTCACCGTGCAGGACCTCCACATCGAGGGGCAGGACGTCGCCGCTCCGGCGCTGCTCGTCGAGGACGGCACGCCCGAACTGCTCGACCTGCGGATCATGACCCGCTCCGCCGCCGGGATCGAGGTGCGGGGCGCGGCCCGGCCGACGGTCCGCCGCTGCACGGTCGACAATCCCGCCGGGGTCGGCATCGCCGTACTCGACGGGGCGGGCGGGGTGTTCGAGGAGTGCGAGGTGGTCTCCGCCGGGCAGGCGGGCGTCTCGGTGCGGGGCGGGGCGCATCCGCGCCTCGAACGCTGCCGGGTGCACCACGCCTCCGGCGCCGGGATCGCGGTGACCGGCGAGGGCAGCGGCCTCGAGGGCATCGGCTGCGAGGTGTACGAGATCAAGGGCGCCGGCCTCCAGATCGCGGCCCGCGCCACCGCCCACCTCACCGACTCCTCCGTGCACCGCACGTCGGCGGACGGCATCACCCTCGACACCGACGCGGTGCTCACGCTCTCGGACTGCGACATCCACGACATCCCCGAGAACGCCGTCGACCTGCGTTCGCGCTCGGTCCTGACGCTGACCCGGTCGACCGTCCGCCGCTTCGGCCGCAACGGCCTCTCGGTGTGGGACCCGGGGACCCGGGTGGACGCCAACCAGTGCGAGATCCACGACAGTACGGGCGACTACCCGGCGGTGTGGGTGAGCGACGGGGCGACCGCCGTCCTCGACGCCTGCCGGGTACACGACGTGCCGGACGCGCTGTTCGTCCTCGACCGGGGTTCCCGGGTGGACGTCGTCGACAGCGATCTGTCGCAGGTGCGGAACACGGCGGTGTCGGTGAGCGACGGGGCGACGGCGCAGCTCGACGACTGCAGGATCCGGGAGGCCTCCACCGGCGCCTGGTTCCGCGACCACGGCAGCGGCGGCACCCTCGGCGGCTGCACCTTCGACTCCGTGCAGACCGGGGTCATCGTCACCAAGGGCGCCGATCCCACGATCGACCGGTGCACGGTCACCTCGCCCGCCGAGGCCGGCTTCTACGTGTCGGCGGAGGGCCGCGGCTCCTTCACCGGCTGCCGGGTCACCGGCAGCGGCGGGTACGGGTTCCACGTCACGGACGGCTGCCGCACGACCCTGCGCAAGTGCCGTACGGAGCGGTGCGCGCGCGGCGGCTACGAGTTCCCGGAGGAGGGGACGAGCGCGGAGGACTGCACCAGCGACGAGAGCGCGGTCCGCTCCTCCGTACCCGACGGGGGGACGGTCCTGACGGCCACGCAGCCGACGGGGCTCCTGGGGACGGTGCCGGCGCCGCGCGTACAGGCGCCCGTACCGCGGGCCGCTCCGGAGCCCGTGCCCTCCTCCCGCTCCTCGCAGGACGTGCTCGGGGAGCTGGACGCCCTGGTGGGTCTGGAGAGCGTCAAGCTGGAGGTGCGCACCCTCACCAACATGATCGAGGTGGGACGCAAACGTCAGGAGGCGGGGCTCAAGGCGGCCTCGGTCCGCCGCCATCTGGTCTTCACGGGCAACCCGGGCACGGGCAAGACGACGGTGGCACGCCTTTACGGCGAGATCCTGGCCTCGCTGGGGGTCCTCGAACGCGGGCACCTGGTGGAGGTGTCCCGGGTCGACCTGGTCGGCGAGCACATCGGCTCGACGGCGATCCGTACCCAGGAGGCCTTCGACCGGGCGCGCGGCGGGGTGCTCTTCGTCGACGAGGCGTACGCCCTGTCGCCGGAGGACTCGGGCCGTGACTTCGGCCGTGAGGCGATCGACACGCTTGTGAAGCTGATGGAGGACCACCGGGACGCGGTGGTGGTCATCGTCGCGGGCTACACGGCGGAGATGGAGCGCTTCCTCACCGTCAACCCCGGCGTGGCGTCCCGCTTCTCGCGGACCATCACCTTCGGCGACTACGAGCCGGACGAGCTGCTCAGGATCGTCGGGCAGCAGGCGGACGAGCACGAGTACCGGCTCGCCCCGGGCACGGACGAGGCGCTGCTCGGGTACTTCACGAAGCTGCCCAAGGGCCCGGCCTTCGGCAACGGCCGCACGGCGCGGCAGACGTTCGAGTCGATGGTGGAGCGGCACGCGGGGCGGGTCGCCGCGCTCACCGAGATGAGCACGGACGACCTGACGCTGCTCTACCCCGAGGACCTGCCCGAGCTCCCCTGATCCGAACTCCCTTGACTCGGACTCCCTTGACTCGAAATTCCTTGGTCCATCGTCTCGCTCGGGTCGCGCTGCCGGGGCAGTGCGGGCAGCAGCCGGTCCAGGAGGGCGGAGCGCCGGAGCGCGAACTCCGGGTCGGACCGGTAGTCGGAGTGGCCGAGGATCGGTTCGGGCAGCGGGTGCTCGCGGGTGCGGCCGTAGGAGACCGGGTCGCGCAGGACCGCCGCGTCCACGGTCGGCCGGCCGTCCTCCGCGGGCACCCGGACGGGTCCGCCGATGGGGTCGGTGGCCCGGTACAGGTTGTTCCAGCAGTGCACCGTACGGTGCAGGGCACGCAGCGCCTCGGGGCCGAAGTACGCGGGGAACCAGCGGCCGTAGAGCCGCTCCAGGGGTGAGCCGTACGTGAGGAGCGCGACCCGGCCGCGGGTGGTGGGCGGCAGCTGCCAGACGGCGGCGGCGGCGAGGACGCTGCCCTGGGAGTGTCCGGAGATGACGAGCCGGCCGCCGGTGCTCCGGGTCCAGGAGCTCATCCGCCAGGTCAGGTCGGGAACCGCCCGCTCGGCGTAGCAGGGCGGGGCGAAGGGATGGGCGGCGCGGGGCCAGAAGGTGCCGACGTCCCACAGGATGCCGATGGTGCGGCGGGCGGAGGCGTCCCGGTAGGCGCGGCGGCCCCACGTGACGAAGAGCAGGAAGCCGAAGCCGATCATCCAGGAGCCGAGGGCCTGGGTGGCGGAGGCGAGCGACGCGACGGCGGGGTGGGCGCCGTCGAAGGCCCGCCCGGGGACGTTTCCGCTGGCCCAGGCTCCGGCGACGGAGGCGGCCCCGAGGAGCAGGGTGGCTCCGGAGACGACGCCGACGAGGACCGGCGCGGAGTCGGTGAGCGCCGCACGCGCCCGGCCGGAGGCGATCTGTCCGGTGCGGACCGGGTCGCTCTCGTCGGCTGCCCGGTAGTCGGCCTCGACCGTGGCGCGCAGCCGCCGGGCGACGAGCACGGTCCGTACGGCGAGGAGGACGGCGGGCACGAGCAGCAGCAGGAGCAGCACGGGGATGACGGAGGCCTGCCAGCTGAGCAGGACGGGCGGAGCGATCCGGGGACCGCCGTGGCCCGCTCCCGGGCCGTCGAGCCAGTCGGCGACCCATTGGGCCACTCCCCCGGACATGACCCCGGCGAGGGCGCAGGCGAGCATGGCGACGGCGGGGCCGCCGAGTCCGCGCAACGCCGTGCGCGGGTCACGGCCGGGCCGCTGGAGCAGCAGCGTGACCATGCCGAGGGCGACGACGAGGCCGCCCTGGGCGAGGGTGAGGCCGCCGAAGACGGCGTCGCCGGGGAGGGGCCCGCCGGATGTCCAGCCGGGGCGGGACCAGCCCGCGTACAGGGCGCTGAGCGCGAGGAGCGCGAGCGCGCCGCCGGGCAGCCAGGAGACGAGGGCGCGCTCGACGCGCAGGTCGAGCCGGCGCTCGCTGCGGCCGCGGCGGCAGACGACCCAGACGACGAACACAAAGAGGGCGATGAGGGCGGTCTGGAGGACCCGGCCGAGGGCGACGCCCGCGCCGGGGGTCGTCGCGTCGTGCCGTGCGGTGGCCGTGGTGAGGGCGGCGGCGACGGTGAGGAGGCCGGCGGCGGTGTGGGCGGCCCTGAGGCGGGCGACGAGCCGGCGCCCGTACCAGAACCCGGGGCGGCCGAGGGCGGGGCGCGCCCCGAAGGGACCGGCCCGGCCCACCGCCTCCGGGCAGGGCACTGTCGGATCGGGCGTCTCCGGGTCCGCCGTCTCCGGGTCCGCCGTCCTCGGGCCGGCGGGTGGTTCCGCCGCGGGGGTGTCGTCGCCGGTGGGCGGGCGTTGGGCCTCGTACGCGCTCCAGGTCCTGGTCGACAGGTACCAGAGGAGACCGACGAGCGCGGCCGGCACCAGGGCGGCGAGCGCGAGGCGGCGGCCGGGCTGCGACCACCAGCCGCCGCGCCCCTCGGAGAGGAAGCCGAGCCAGGGGTACGCGTCGGCGCAGACGGCGGTCCCGGCGCACTGCCAGGCCGTCAGGTCGAGCGCCACCTCGCAGGCGGCGGCGGTCAGGAGCACGGTGAGGGTGAGCGCCACGAGCCGGACGAGGACCCCGTACAGCCGGACCAGCCCCTGACGGCCCCGGGCGGGCGGGCGCATCCAGTGCGCCAGGTTGACGACCATGAAGGGCAGGAGCAGTAACCACAGGGCGCGGGCGCCGTCGCCCGAGGTGAGGTTGGACCAGCAGTACGCCTCCGGGACCGGGCGTGCCGCGTACCGCTCGGGGTGGTCCTCGGCGTCGAGGTCGTCGGCGCGCCGGTACACGGCGGCGGTCCGGTCGCCGGTGACCCGTACCGTCCTGGGGTCGTCGAGCATGTCCTGGGGGGTGGCTCCGCCGACTCCGTGGACGAGGAGTTCGAGCGCCGCGCCCCCGCTCTCCGGGGCAGGTGTGGCAGGGGACACTGAGGGGACTTCCTCTCAGGGTGGGAAGATGCGACGTCGGCAACAGGATCCCGGACGGGGTGCGCCCGCGCACCGTTCCTCACCGAATCCGACAGCCATCCCCTTGTCTCCTGCGGAAGGACCGGCCACGGCGGTGACTGACAACCAGAACCTCCTCGCGGAGCAGCGACGCGCCCTCATCCTCGACGAGGTACGGCGGCGCGGCGGTGTACGGGTCAACGAGCTGACCCGGCGCCTCAGCGTCTCGGACATGACGATCCGTCGCGACCTCGACGCGCTGGCCCGGCAGGGCGTGCTGGCGAAGGTGCACGGCGGAGCCGTTCCGGTGGTCGAGGCGAGTACCCACGAGCCCGGCTTCGAGGCCAAGTCGGTGCTCGAACCGAGCGCCAAGGACGAGATCGCGCGGGCGGCCGCCGCCCTGGTCGCCCCGGGCACGGCGATCGCCCTCTCCGGCGGGACGACGACCTTCGCCCTGGCCCGGCACCTGCTCGACGTCCCTGACCTGACGGTGGTGACCAACTCGGTGCGGGTGGCGGACGTGTTCCACGAGGCCCAGCTCGCCGCCGGTGCGGGCGAGTCCCGGCGCGGGGCGGCGACGGTCGTCCTGACGGGCGGGATGCGCACGCCCTCCGACGCCCTGGTGGGTCCTGTGGCGGACCGCGCGGTCCGCTCGCTCCACTTCGACCTGCTGTTCCTCGGCGTGCACGGCATCTCGGTGGAGGCCGGTCTGTCGACGCCGAACCTGGCGGAGGCGGAGACCAACCGGTGCCTGATGCGGTCGGCGCGCCGGGTGGTGGTGGTCGCCGACCACACCAAGTGGGGCACGGTGGGCCTGAGTTCCTTCGCCACGCTCGACGAGGTGGACACCTGGGTGACGGACCGCGGCCTGCCCGACGGCGTACGCGCCGAGGTGGCGGAGCAGCTGCCGGGACTCGTGGTGGCGGGCGAGGAACAGGCGTGAGCCGCTTCCGGGTCGAGCGGACCGTTCCGACGGCGCCCGGGGAGGTGTGGCGGCGGCTGACGGACTGGCCGGCGCACGGCCGCCAGGTGCCGCTGACCCGGACGAGGGTGCTGACGCCGGGGCCGAACCGGGTCGGAACCCGGTTCACGGCCCGTACGGGCATCGGCCGGCTGTCCTTCGACGACCCGATGGAGGTCGTGCGCTGGGAACCCCCGGCCGAGGGACGGCCGGGGGCGTGCCGGCTGGAGAAGTCCGGGCGGGTGGTGCGGGGTTGGGCGCTGGTCGAGGTGACGGAGTCGCCGGGCGGTGGCAGCCGGGTGGTGTGGACGGAGGAGCTGTCCGTACGCGGGGTGCCACGGGTTCTCGATCCGGTGCTCGCGCGGGCGGGACGGGTGCTGTTCGGGCGGGCGGTGGACGGACTGCTGCGGCGGGAATGAGGTGGGGGCCGGATGGTGCGGGCCCGAGAGCGGAAGCCCGGGCCCCGCAACGGGCGGGCGCCGTCGGCCCCCTGTGCCGTTGACAGCGCGTCAGCTAGGGTGCGTTCTCCGCTCGCGCCCCGGGAGGTTCGACCATGGCACGCCGACTGAGGCCGGTGGAGCTCGACTTCACCGCGTCCGCGCCCGTCCGGCTGGTCTTCACCGCGACCCTGGCCGCGCCGCCGCCGGCCGTCTACCGGTCGCTCGCCGTGGAGGTGGGCAGCCTGCCCTCCTGGTTCACGGCGGTCACCTCCGCCGTCCCGACGGGCGACGGGGCGGGCAGGACCGTCCGGCTGCGGGGCGGGATCGCCTTCGAGGAGACGGTCCTGGCCTCCGAGCCCGACGTCCGGTACGCCTACCGGGTGGACGCCACCAACGCCCCCGGCGTGTCGGCCCTCGCCGAGGAGTGGTCCCTCACCCCCACGGGGAGGGGCACCCGGCTGCGGTGGACCATGGCGGCCGACGGCGCGGCTCCGTTCCGGCTCGGGCTGCGCCTCGCGGGGCCCGGCGTGGGCCTGTCCTTCCGGGACGCGGCGCGCCGGCTCGACCGGCGGCTCATTCCGGCCAGGCCCCGGACTCCAGGAACCGTTCGATAGCGGCGCTGTACGGGGCGATGTCCAGGCCCTGGGCGGCCAGCCAGTCGTCGGAGTAGTACTTGTCGAGGTAGCGCTCGCCGGGGTCGCAGATCAGGGTGACGACACTGCCGGTCCGCTCGTGGGCGACCATCTCGGCCACGATCTTGAAGGCGCTCCACAGACCGGTGCCGGTGGAACCGCCCGCCTTGCGGCCGATCACGGTCTCCAGGGCGCGGACGGCGGCGACGCTCGCCGCGTCGGGCACCTTCATCATGCGGTCGACGGCCCCGGGCACGAAGCTCGGCTCCATCCGGGGGCGTCCGATGCCCTCGATGCGGGAACCGCAGTCCGCGGTGGCGCCCGGGTCGTCGTGCGTCCAGCCGTCGAAGAAACAGGAGTTCTCGGGGTCGGCGACGCAGATCCGGGTGTCGTGCTGCATGTAGTGGACGTAGCGGGCGATGGTCGCCGAGGTGCCGCCGGTGCCCGCGGTGGCCACGATCCAGGCGGGCTCCGGATAGCGCTCCAGCCTCAGCTGCTGGTACATCGACTCGGCGATGTTGTTGTTGCCGCGCCAGTCGGTGGCCCGCTCCGCGTACGTGAACTGGTCCATGTAGTGGCCGCCGGTGCGCTCGGCGAGGGCGGCGGCCTCCTCGTACATCGTGCGCGAGTCGTCGACGAAGTGGCACTGCCCTCCGTGGAACTCGATGAGCCGGCACTTCTCGTGGCTGGTGGTGCGGGGCATGACGGCGATGAAGGGCACGCCGACGAGCTTCGCGAAGTAGGCCTCGGAGACGGCGGTCGAGCCGCTGGACGCCTCGATGACGGGCTTCCCCGGCCGCACCCAGCCGTTGCAGAGGCCGTACAGGAAGAGGGAGCGGGCGAGGCGGTGCTTGAGGCTGCCGGTGGGGTGGGTGGACTCGTCCTTGAGGTAGAGGTCGATGCCCCACTTCTCGGGGAGCGGGAAGCGCAGCAGATGGGTGTCGGCGGAGCGGTTCGCGTCGGCCTGGACCTTGCGGACGGCCTCCTTGAGCCAGGCCCGGTACGCCGGGTCGCTGCGGTCGACGTCGACGGTCACCGCCGCGGCGGCCGCCCGGTTCCCCACGCTGTTCTCCGTGGTGCTCATCCGTGCCTCTCCTCGGTCGCTTCCACTGGGTGCCCGCTGTCGACGATACCCCTCTCACCTGGGCAAACGTTTCCTTTGACTCTCCATAGGGATGACTTGCGGGAGGGCCTCTGGTGCGGGCCGGGACGGCCCGGCACACTGGGAACGACAACCGGGTGAAAGGGGCGGATCGGCATGTCGGAACCCGAGTTCAGCGCGAGGGGCGTACGGATCGCCCGCTGGCCGCGTTCGCTGACGCGCGCGGGCGAGGTACGGATCGAGGACGGACGGCTCGCCCTCCTCACGAGTTACGGCAGCGAGATCGACAGCGCGCCCGTGGAGAAGGTCCGGGCGGGGCGGCCGTGGTTCGCGAAGGCCGACGAGACGGTCGCGACCGTGAACGGCACCCGCTACCGGCTGACCTTGCACCGGGACGACCACGACGGTGGCGGCGGCGAGGCGGAGCAGTCCGGCCGTTTCCTCGCCGCCCTGAAGCGGGCCACCGAACGGCGCTGACACGACGGACCGTCCGCGGCGACGACCGGCCGGGACGAGGGCGGGGGTCGCCGTGAGTTGCGGGACGCTCACCCCTGGGTCACGCTGGAACAACCTCACAGAGGGTTCGAAGGTGGTGACGGTACGTTTCCGGTCACGCCCAGCCGTACCGCATGAAAGATCCGAATCTTCGTCTTCTTCCGGACTACTTCGGGGAGCCGCAGCCGTGATCAGCGAGCCGAGCAGGTATTACGCGGTGGAGCTTCAGGCCCTGCCGTCGCGGATCGGACAGGTCCGCAGGATTGTCTCCGCGCACCTCCGTCACTGGCACGTCGACGCTCTGGTCGACCACGCCGTGCTCGGAGTCACCGAGCTTCTGACCAACGTCCACCGGCACGCGAAGCCGGACAAGCGGTGCACCGTCGAGATCGAGCTGCTGCTCGACCGCCTCACGGTCTCCGTCCGGGACCACGACCCCCGCATACCGGAGGCCGTCTGTCCGGATCCGCTCGACGGGTACGACGAGCTGGCCACTTCGGGCCGCGGCCTCACCATCGTCGGTGCGGTCAGCGACAGTTGGGGCGTCCGCCCCTGCGGGGCCGACGGGAAGGTGGTCTGGTTCACCCTCACGGCGCCACCGCCCGCCGTCCCGGTCATGGCGCGTCCGCTCGCCGTGTACGGCTCCGGGAGCGAGGGGCCCCTCCTCGGGTACGGACGGTTCTCCGGTGTCCCGCTCAGCGCCCCGGCCGAACCGGCCCCGGCCCCCGAGCCGGCTCTCGCGCCGGAACCGGTCCTCGCGCCCGCCCCCGCCGTGGTCACGGCCCGCCGGGTCCTGGCCGGCCGCGCGGGCTGAACCGCCCGCGGGCCCGCCCGGCCGGCCACGGTCGTGCCGTGGACCCGTGTGCCGTGAACCCCTGGTCAGGCCACGGCGACCAGGGTGAGGTAGGCGATGCCGAGGGCCCGCCGGTAGCCGTTCAGCCAGGTCGAACGCTGCCGGTCGACGCGCTCGCGGGTCTCGGCGGCGAGCGGGTGGTCCGGGTGGGCGGCGAGCCAGACCTCGGTGTCGTACCGGTAGCCCGACTCGAACTCCTCCCACTCGTCGGCGCTCGCCGTCTCGATCCACGCGGGCCGGAACCCCGCCTCGATCGCGAGGTCGACGAGGGCGCCGAGGGAGAAGTGCTCTCCGGCGTGCGCGCCCGGCCACATGCCGGCCAGCTCCTGCTCGGTGGGGGTGCGCTCCCAGAAGCCCTCCCCGAGCACGACCCTGCCCCCCGGGCGGACCAGCCGGCGCAGTTCGCGCAGGGCGGCGGCGGGGTCGTGCGGCTGCTCGGGGTCGCAGAGCGCCTGGCTGGAGCCGAGGCAGAGGATCGCGTCGACGGGGCCGCGGTCGGTGCCGAGTGCCGACTCCTCGACGAACTCGACGCGGTCGGCGAGTCCCCGCTCCTCGGCGAGGGCGCGGCCGCGGGCCAGGTCCTCGGCGTTGATGTCGATCCCGGCGCCCTTGGCTTCCGGGGCGGCCTCCAGGACACGGAGGAGCAACTCGCCCCAGCCGCAGCCGATGTCGAGCACGTCGGCGGGCCCGGAGGCAGCGAGCCGCTCGATCAGGCGGGTGGCGCGGGCCTCGGAGAGCGGACCGTGGAAGGTGAGGCTGCCGAGGCGCGGGGGAAGATCGGATTCAGAAGAGATCATGAGGCGGAACAGTACGTCGTCCGAGGTCCGCGGCCCACCGGTTTCCGGCGACGGAGCGCCTTTCCGGCACCAGGAGCGCCTCCCGGCCCGGGGCGCCTTCCAGGTCGGAGCGCCTTTCCGGACCGGCGCGCCTTACGGACCGGGGTGCCTTTCCGGACCGGAACTCCTGGAGCCGGGGAAGCGTTTCCGCCGGACTCGCCCTAACCTGGTACGCGTGTACACGACGCGCGTGTCCCGTCACATCGAGGCCCCGCCCTCGGCCGTCTACCGGGCCCTGCTCGACCCGGAGACCGTCGCACACTGGCGGGTGCCCTACGGGATGACCTGCGAGGTGCACGACTTCGACGCGCGCGAAGGGGGTACCTTCCGGGTCTCGCTGCGCTACGGGACGGCGGCGGACGGCACGGGGAAGTCGGGGGCGCGCACGGACACGTACCACGGTCGCTTCGTGGAACTGCTCGCCGACGAACGCGTGGTCGAGATCATCGAGTTCGAGTCCCCGGACCCCCGGCTGCACGGCGCCATGACCCTCACGACGACGCTGATCCCGATGGACGGCGGCACGGACGTGCTCGTCGTCCACGAGGGGGTGCCCGACGCCGTGCCCGCCGCCGACAACGAGACGGGCACGCGCACGGCCCTGGACCGGCTCGCCGAGCTGGTCGAGAGCCGCCCCCGAGAGGTAGCGGACGGGCCTCGACCGACAGGCCGGCTTCCTCGGGGAGCCGACAACAGGTGAATACGAGAGCCCGCCGGCAGAAGGCCACGTGCTTCAGCCGAGGCGGGCCAGCAAGTGGGTGTCGAGGAAGCCCCGCTCGGAGGCCGGGTCATGGAGCAGCCGGGCGAACGTGACGAACCCGGCCCCGGCCAGCAGCTCGGCGAACCGGTTCGCCGGCCAGCTGTAGGCGGGCGTCACCTTGTGGTCGAAGCGGACCGGCTCGGGTGCGTCGGTCCCGAAGAACGAGACCAGGAGCAGGCCCCCTGGTGCCAGGACACGTGCCTGCTCGGCGAGCAGCGCGGGTAGTTCCCCAGGAGGCGTGTGGATCATCGAGTAGTGGGCCAGCACTCCACCGAGCGCGCCGTCCTCGACCGGGAGGGCCTCCATCCGCCCCTCGTCGAACTGCAGCGCCGGATGGGCCCGCCGGGCGTGGTCGACCATGGCCGGGGAGAGGTCGATCCCGAAGGCGTCCAGCCCCAGGTCGTGCAGCATGGCTGTCAGATGTCCGGGCCCGCAGCCGACGTCGGCCGCCCGCGGATTACCCGTCCCACGCACCAGCTCGGCGAAAATGCCGATCATGTTCCGCGCGAACGGCCGCGTCTCCAGTCGATTGGCGAACATCGACGCATACAGCTCGACGACCCCGTCGTAGGCCGCCCTGGTCTCGTCCTGGTGCTCCGCCACGGGAAGGAACTTAACACCCCCCGTCCGCAGCTTTTCTCCGGCCCCATGCCGGATCCCGCGCCGTCGTAGCGGACTCGCTCGGCTACGACGACAGGGCCACCAGCCGGTCGGCTTCCTCGGAGAACCGGCGACAGTCGGTGGGTCGGCCCCGGGTTCAGGCGAACGCGCGGGGTGGGTGCCGAGCGGGCCCGCCCCTGGGTGCCTTCCCTGCTGGAAGCGGTGCTGACACCGTAGGAGTCATGAGAGCAGAAGGAACGCCACCAGAACCGGAAGCCTCCGTGCAGAGCGGGCTCACATCTCTGGGTGAGGTGGCGTGCCGTTACCAGGCGGATGAGATACGCCCGGAGGATCTGCCGATGGTCGCCGCTGAGGCGCTCGCAGCCGGACTGGACACCCCGACATTGCGCGAGCCCGCCGGTTGGCCTCGCAACGCGGATGCCCGCGACCTGCGCGACGCGTTCGAGCAAGCACTTGCCGAGTCCGGGATCGGGTTGCCGGGTCGGGCCTGGCACGGCGCCACGCCCTGCGCCGAATGGCGGCGAGGCTCATCGACGGAGAGACGACACCCGCTGACCTGGCGACGGACGACTGGTGGGAGACGGAGGTCGAGACCGCGGTGGAGCGATCGTTCGTGGCGCTGATCCCGCAACGCGATTGCTGCATCGAGTACACCTTGGGGCTCGACCAGCAGACGTGGGCTGCCCAGCTGCGGAACGCCGCCCTCGCCCTGACGTCGTCTCCGCCGATCGGCCCCGGCTGCTGACTCCGCCTCGCGCGCTCATCCTCAGCAAAGGCGTGGAGCGGTCGAGCAGACTTCACTGAAGTGGCTGTTCAGCGGCCTGGTGCGGCAGCTGCCCGTACGGAGTCCGCGCAGCGCATCGTGGCGCTGCGAACAGCGAGCACAGGGCGACGGGTTGGTCGTGGCGCCGGCGGCCGTGCAGTGTCCCGATGCGGATGAGGACGTCGTCGCGGGTCACCTCCCGCAGGTGGTCGTAGGGGTTCGACCGTTCCAGGAGGGCCGGGCGGACCCGGTCGAGGTGGGACGGAGGCGGCCGCTGAAGTTTCCCGGGCCAGGCAGCTGTCGCAGGAATCGGTGGGCTTGACGTACCCCTTCGGGAACCGTGCCACCGGCTCACTCCGGCGGCAGCGACCGGCCGTCCCGGCGCTCGGGGAGCACCTTCGGCGCGGCGGTTCCCGCTCCGACCGCGGCCCGTTCGGTCTCCTCTGCCCGGCCGGGGCGGTGGGCCTTCTCCGGTTCGGGGATCAGCAGGGCTCGGAGGAACTCGCGGGATGTCGCACGCTCCGGGGCGTACGGCCGTGGGGCCCGAGTTCAGGCCGGTTCGCGGCCCAGGGCGGCCAGCGGGTCGTCGAGCACCGGCTGCCAGGCGAGCTCGGCGGCGCCCACGAGGCTGTTGTGGTCCAGGGTGCAGGGGAGGATCGGCACGCCGCCGCTGCGGCCCCACAGGCTGCGGTCGGCGACGACCGCGCGGAGGCGCTCGGGGTCGGCGTCGAGGAGCTCGCGGTGGAGGCCGCCGAGGATGATCCGGTCCGGGTTGAGAATGTTCACCAGACCGGCGAGACCGAGGCCCAGACGGTCGATCAGTTCCCCGACGGCCACGCGGACGCCCGGGTCGTCGGGGCTGGTGCGCAGCAGGTCGCGGGACTGCTGGAGCAGGGACACCTCGGGGCCGGGCGCGCGGCCCGCGACCGTGAGGAAGGCGAGCGGGTCGGTCTCGACGTCCAGGCAGCCGCGGCTGCCGCAGTGGCAGGGGCGGCCCTCGGGGTTCACGGTGAGGTGGCCGACCTCCAGGGCGAGGCCGGCGCTGCCGGTGTGGAGGCGCCCGTCGAGGACGAGCGCGCCGCCGACGCCGCGGTGGCCGGTGGCCACGCAGAGCAGGTCCCGGGCTCCGCGTCCCGCGCCGTGGCGGTGCTCGGCGAGGGCGGCGAGGTTCACGTCGTTGCCGGTGAAGGCGGGGCCCTCGATGCCGGCGGCCCGTACCCGCTCGGCGAAGATCTCCCGGACCGGCGCCCCGGCGGGCCAGGCGAGGTGGAGCGGGTTGAGCGCGGTGCCCTCGGGCTCGGCCACGGCGGAGGGGGCGGCGAGGCCGGCGCCCACGCAGCGGCGGCCGCTCTCCCGGAGCAGGGCGGCTCCGGCGTCGACGACGGCGCCGAGGACCTGGGCGGGGTCGGCGGAGACGGTGACGCAGCCGGGGGCGGTGGCGACGATGGTGCCGCCGAGACCGACGAGGGCGGCCCGGAAGCCGTCGGCGTGGACCTGCGCGGCGAGGGCGACGGGGCCCTTCTCGTCGACGGCGAGGCGGTGCGAGGGCCGCCCCTGGGAGCCGGCGGCGGCGCCGGGATTGGAGTCGACGCGGATGAGGCCGAGGGCCTCCAGTTCGGCGGCGACCGCGCCGGCGGTGGCGCGGGTGACGCCGAGTTCGGCGGTGAGGACGGCCCGGGTCGGTGCCCTGCCGGTGTGCACCAGCTCCAGTGCGGGGCCGAGCGCGTTGCGCCCCCTGTCCAGCCGTGTCCGGGTCGTCGTCGCCTTGCCGTTCATGGGTGGGAGTCTCCCATGATCGGACGGCGGGACGTCCCGTACCCCTGTCGCCGCGGGGACGCGGATGGCCACCGCCCGCTTGATTGCCACCGTCGTCGCCCCTATCCTGAGTTTGTGCCGCTACTAAACAAAGTACGGACGGCCGCCTCGGGGGGCTCCGGCGGAGACACCGCCACCCGCTCCCTGTCCCGCCTCCGCCTCGCCCTGACCCTCTTCTTCGCACTCGACGGCTTCCTGTTCGCCGGCTGGGTCGTCCGGATCCCCGCCGTCAAGCAGCAGACCGGCGCCTCGGCCGGCGACCTCGGCCTCGCCCTCCTCGGGGTGTCCGCGGGCGCCGTGATCACCATGACGCTGACCGGCCGGCTCTGCCGCCGCCACGGCTCCCACGCGGTCACCGTCGCCACCGCCGTGCTCCTCTCCCTCTCGGTCGCCCTGCCGGCGCTCACCCGCTCGCCGCTCGCCCTCGGCCTCGTCCTGCTGGTCTTCGGCGCCGCCTACGGCGGGATCAACGTCGCCATGAACAGCGCCGCCGTGGACCTCGTCACCGCGCTCCGGCGCCCGGTGATGCCCAGTTTCCACGCCGCGTTCAGCCTCGGCGGGATGATCGGCGCGGGCCTCGGCGGGCTGCTCGCCGGGGGACTCTCCCCCACCGCCCACCTCCTCGGCCTCACGGGCGTCGGCCTGCTCCTGACGGCCGTCGCCGGGCCCGTACTCCTGCGCCACCCCTCCCCCGCCCCGCCTCCCGAGTCCCTCACGCCCACGCGCACCCCCGACGGCGCGTCGCCTGGCGGGGCCCGCCGTACCGTGCTCGTCTTCGGCGTGATCGCCCTCTGCACGGCGTACGGCGAGGGAGCGCTCGCCGACTGGGGCGCCCTCCACCTGGAACAGGACCTGGGCGCACACCCCGGAGTGGCCGCCGCCGGGTACTCCGTCTTCGCCCTGACCATGACCGTCGGACGCCTGTCCGGCACCGCCCTGCTCGAACGCCTCGGCCAGACCCGCACCCTGGTCGCCGGCGGCGCCACGGCCGCCGTCGGAATGCTGCTCGGCGCGCTCGCGCCGACCGTCTGGGCCACGCTCCTCGGCTTCGCCGTGACCGGCCTCGGCCTCGCCAACATCTTCCCCGTCGCCGTGGCCCGCGCGGGCGCCGTCGCCGGCCCCGGCGGGGTGGCGACCGCGTCCACCCTCGGGTACGGCGGCATGCTGCTCGGCCCGCCGTCCATCGGCTTCCTCGCCGACTGGTTCTCCCTGCCGACGGCGCTCACCACGGTCGCCGTGCTCGCCGCGGGTGCGGCGGTGATGGGCTACTGGGCACGCAACGCCGGTGGCCGGCCGACGGGTTGAACCCTCGCCGTCCTCGGCCGGATCCCCTCCCCGGGCCCCGGGGCTGCGAGAATCCGGCCCATGGACGAGGCGACCGGGGGAACCGTGAAGATCACCGAACACGTCGACGCGCTCGAGACGGCTGGCCGCGCCCTGGCCGACGCGGCGGCCGGGGCCGGGTCGGACGCGGAGGTGCCGACCTGCCCGGGGTGGCGGATCCGGGACCTCCTCCGGCACACCACGACGGTCCACCGCTGGGCCACGGCCTACGTGACCGAGGGGCACACCACGTACCGGCCGGACGAGGGCGAACCGGCACTCGACGGCGACGAACTGCTCGCGCGCTACCGCGAGGGACACGCCGGCCTCGTCGCCGCCCTGCGCGCGGCGCCCGAGGACCTGGAGTGCTGGACCTTCCTCCCGGCGCCTTCGCCGCTCGCCTTCTGGGCGCGGCGACAGGCGCACGAGACGACCGTCCACCGCGCGGACGCCGAGTGGGCGCGCGCCGGCGGCCCCGGGCCCGTGGACCCGGCGGTCGCCGCCGACGGCATCGACGAACTGCTGCGCGCGTTCCACGGCAGGGACCGCAGCCGGGTGCGTACGCCGGAACCCCGGACCCTGCGCGTACGGACGACGGACACCGGCGACGTCTGGACCGTGCACCTGTCGGCGGCGGAGCCGCCCCGTACGGAACGGAGCGACCGGGGGTCTGCGGACACGGAACTGGGCGGTCCCGCCGACCGGTTGTACCTGCACCTGTGGAACAGGCTGCCCGAGGACGCCGTGACGCTCACCGGGGACCCGGAACCCGCCCGGCTGTGGCGGGAGACCTCGGGGATCACCTGGTCCTGAACCCGGAGCCGCGCATGGGGCGGCCGGAGGGGGACGGCCGGAACGGGGCGCGCGGCGGGGCGCGCGGAAGACGCGAATCGTGCGGAAGGGCCGCACGGAAGCCCTTCCGCACGCCCGCTCAGCCGCACGCCCGCTCAGCCGCGCGGCAGCAGGCCCACGTCCTGGCCCAGCCGGCGGGCGGCCGTCGCGAAGAAGGTGTCGCGGTCCTCGACGACGCGGTGGAACTGGCCGAAGACCTCGAACGAGACCAGGCCGAAGAGCTGCGACCAGGCGGCGACGAGCGCGACCGCGAGGGCCGGGGGGAGGTCCGGGGCGATGTCGGCGGCGATGCGCGCGGCCTCGGGACGCAGGACTTCCGGAAGCGGGGGGAGGGCGACGCCCTCGCCGGTGTGCGCCCGGCGGACGATCTCGATGAGGACGAGGCCGACGCGGGCGGCGGGGGCGACGGTGTCCTGGGGCGCGGTGTAGCCGGGCACCGGGGAGCCGTAGATCAGGGCGTACTCGTGCGGGTGCGCGACGGCCCAGGCCCGGACCGCCCGGCAGACGGCGGTCCAGCGGTCCAGGGGGCGCAGCCCGGAGGTCTCGGCGGCGGCCGCCTCCGCCGCGGCGCCGACGGCGTCGTAGGCGTCGACGATGAGGGCGGTGAGCAGCTCGTCGCGGCTCGGGAAGTAGCGGTAGAGCGCGGAGGACACCATGCCGAGCTCCCGGGCGACGGCCCGCAGGGACAGTTTCGCGGCGCCTTCGGCGGCGAGCTGCGCGCGGGCCTCGTCCTTGATGGCGGCGGTGATCTCGATACGGGCTCGGGCGCGGGCCCCTCGGACGGTCGTCATGGAGAGCAGTGTAACCACTTTCGGAGCACCGATAAGAAATGAGAGCACCGCTCTTGAATGAGAGCGGTGTCTTGTGCACACTGATCTCAAGCGAGAGCACTGCTCACACTTTGCTTCCGCCGCTCTCCTGCCGCCCTACCACCGCCACCGCTTCCACCAGGAGGAACCCATGTCCGCCCAGCCCACGGATCCCACCAGTCCCATCGGCCCCACCGGCTCCCCCAGCCCTGCCCTTCACGTCATGAAGCCCGGCTGGTTCACGGTGCACGTGTTCAACCGCGCCGTCGCCTGGATGACCCGGCGCGGCATCAGCGTCTGGGGTTCCCGGGTGCTCGCCGTCCGAGGCCGCAAGAGCGGCGAGTGGCGCCGTACCCCCGTCAACCTGCTCACGGTCGACGGCGTCCGGTACCTCGTGGCCCCCCGCGGCCACGTCCAGTGGACCCACAACATGCGGGCCGCCGGCGGCGGGCGGCTGATCCTCGGCAAGCACGTGCAGGAGTTCACCGCCGTCGAGGTGGCGGACGACGACAAGCCCGCGTTGCTGCGCGCCTACCTCAAGCGCTGGAAGGCCGAGGTCGGTGTGTTCTTCGGCGGCGTCGGACCCGACTCCTCCGACGAGGAGCTCCGCGCCGTCGCCCCGAGGCACCCGGTCTTCCTCGTCACGACGACGGGCCCCGCCACCCCGGCCGCGTGAACCGGCCGGTGCGGCGGAGCCCGTCCGCTGCCTCACTCATCCGCGTACCGACGAAGCGTCAGGACGCTTCCGGTGCCTTGGGGGCCTCGGTGGCCTCCGGTGCCTCGGTCGTCTCCTGTGCCCGGGGGGTCTCGGGGGTCTCGGGAACCTCGGGAGTTCCGGAGGACTCCGGGGCGTTCGCCGCCCGCACCTCCCCGTCCCCCTCCGCCGCCGACCGCTCGCGCTGCCCGACCCCGCGGCCCGCCGGACCGACACCGGTCGAGGTGTCCATCCGCCGGTCCAGGATCTCGAGCGCCCGCCGGGCCATGCCGTTCGAGCGGACCATGCCGCCGAGCGTCGACGAGCCCCGGGTGATGTCCGCGAACGCGTTCCAGGCGGGCCGCAGCCCCGTGATCGTCGCGTGCAGCAGTCCAGGCCGCCGCTCGAAGAGGGCGAGCATCCGCCGCCCGACCGCCATCTCGACACCGAGCCCGGCCTTGATGGCGAAGGCGTAGTTGAGGGCCTGGCGCCGGGCGTCGACCGCGTCGCCGGCCTCGGCGACCCGTACCGCCCACTCGCCCGCGAGGCGGCCGGAGCGCAGCGCGTAGGAGATCCCCTCACGCGTCCACGGCTCGAGGAGACCCGCCGCGTCACCGCAGACGAGGACCCGGCCGCGGGAGAGCGGCGAGTCGTCGGTGCGGCAGCGCGTCAGATGACCGGAGGAGATCGTGGGCTCGAAGCCGGAAAGGCCGAGCCGGGCGACGAAGTCCTCCATGTACCGCTTGGTGGCGGCGCCCTCGCCGCGCGCCGAGATGACGCCGACGGTCAGCGTGTCGCCCTTGGGGAAGACCCATCCGTAACTGCCGGGCATCGGGCCCCAGTCGATGAGGACACGCCCCTTCCAGTCCTCGGCGACGGACGGCGGGACGGGGATCTCCGCCTCGAGGCCCAGGTCGACCTGACCGAGCTTCACCCCTACATGGGCCCCTATGCGGCTCGCGCTGCCGTCGGCGCCGACGACCGCGCGCGCCAGCACCGTCTCGCCGTCGGCGAGGACGACGGCGACGGTCCGCCGGTCGGGGACGGCCGGACCGTGCTGCTCCACCCGGGTCACCGTGGCACCCGTCCGCAGTTCGGCACCGGCCTTCTGCGCGTGCTCGACGAGCTGCGCGTCGAACTCCGGGCGGTTGATCAGCCCGAAGAGCATCCGGCGCGAGCGGCGGGTGCGGGCGAACCGTCCCTGAAGGGAGAAGGTGACGGCGTGCACCCGGTCCTGGAGGGGAAGTTCGAAACCGGGCGGCAGCGAGTCGCGGGACGGGCCGATGATGCCGCCGCCGCACGTCTTGTACCGGGGCAGTTCGGACTTCTCCAGGAGCAGCACCCGACGCCCGGCCACGGCCGCCGCGTAGGCCGCGGTGGCGCCGGCCGGTCCCGCGCCGACGACCACGACGTCCCAGACGTCCGCCGCCGCGTCCCCTTCCCCGTCCGGCGTCGCGCCCTCTCCGCCCGTGCCCACCGGCTCCCCGTCCGCGTCCACCGAGTCCCGTTCCACGTCCGCCGAGTTCCCGTCCGTGTCCGCCGTCGAGCCCGCGTCCGCCGTCGAGTCCTGGTCCGCTGCCCCGTCCACACCGATGCCCTCAGGAGTCGCGCCTTCGGGCGCGGCGTTCTCCGGACCGGCGTTCTCTGCGTGCTCGCTGCTCACGATGTGCTTCTGCTCCTGATCCGACCGGTGGTCTGCTCCTGACGCATCCTACGGCGCGGTAGCCGAGGCCCCGCGCCGTAGGATCGGCGGTGCGTTCGTCGTACCACGACATACGCCGATCGCCGTCCTTACGTCGTAACGTCGCACCCACCAGGAGCGTGCCCATGACCTCGAATCCGATCGCCGAGACCGTCCGGTCCCTGATGCCCCGGGCCAAGGCCGAGCTCACGGAGCTGGTGGCCTTCGAGTCGGTGGCGGACGAGGCCGTGGCACCCCGCAGCGAGTGCGAGGCGGCGGCGAACTGGGTCGCGGACGCCCTGCGCGCCGAGGACTTCCAGGACGTGGCGCTGCTCGACACCCCGGACGGTTCGCAGTCGGTGTACGGCGTCCTGCCCGGCCCGGCCGGAGCGCCGACCGTCCTCCTCTACGCGCACTACGACGTGCAGCCGAAGCTGGACGAGTCCGCGTGGCTCACCCCGCCGTTCCAGCTGACCGAGCGCGACGGGCGCTGGTACGGGCGCGGCACCGCCGACTGCAAGGGCGGCTTCATCATGCACCTGCTCGCGCTGCGCGCCCTGAAGGCGAACGGCGGGGTCCCCGTGACGGTCAAGGTGATCGTCGAGGGGTCGGAGGAGCAGGGCACCGGCGGCCTCGAGCGGTACGCCGAACAGCACCCCGAGCTGCTCGTCTCCGACGCGATCGTGATCGGCGACGCGGGCAACTTCCGGGTGGGCCTTCCGACGGTGACCGCGACCCTGCGCGGCATGACGATGATCCGGGTGCGGATCGACACCCTGGGGGGCAACCTGCACTCCGGCCAGTTCGGCGGCGCCGCTCCCGACGCGCTGGCCGCGCTGATCCGCGTACTGGACTCGCTGCGCGGCCCTGACGGCTCCACCGTCATCGACGGCCTGCCGGGCGACAAGGTGTGGGAGGGCCTGCAGTACCCGGAGGAGGACTTCCGCCGGGACGCCAAGGTCCTCACGGGTGTGGACCTGCCGGGCAGCGGCACGGTCGCCGACCGGATCTGGGCGCGCCCGGCCGTCACCGTCGTCGGCATCGACTGTCACCCGGTGGCCGGCGCGACCCCTTCCGTTCCTTCGTCGGCCCGCGCCCAGATCAGCCTGCGGGTGCCTCCGGGGCAGGACGCGGCCGAGGCGACGAAGCTGCTCTTCGCGCACATCGAGAAGCACACGCCGTGGAACGCGCGGGTCTCCCTGGAGCAGGTGGGTCAGGGCCAGCCGTTCCAGGCGGACACGTCGAGCCCCGCGTACGCGTCGATGGCCGAGGCGATGCGGGTCGCGTACCCCGGTCAGGAGATGCAGACGGCGGGCATGGGCGGTTCGATCCCGCTGTGCAACACGCTGGCCGAGCTGTACCCGGAGTCGGAGATCCTGCTGATCGGTCTGAGCGAGCCCGAGGCGCAGATCCACGCGCCCAACGAGTCGGTCTCGCCCGAGGAGCTGGAGCGGCTCTCGGTGGCCGAGGCGCACTTCCTGCTCAACTACGCCCGCTCGAAGCAGGCCTGACGGAGGAGCGGGAGCCGGGCGCCGGGACCGGGACCGGGGTTCAGCGTTCGGCGAAGCTCGCCGAGAGCGTAGAAGCATACGGCGGACCTCCGGGGACGCCTAGGTTCGCTGTATGGAACCCACCCGGATCACCCCACGGCTGCACCTGCTCGACTTCTCCATCGGCCAGGCCTACCTCTGGCGGGACGAGGAGGAGCTGACGCTGATCGACGCCGGCTGGGCCGGCACGGCGAGCGGGACGGCGGAGGCGATACGGGCGGCGGGCCTGGACCCGGACCGGCTGCGCCGCATCGTGCTGACCCACTGCCACCGGGACCACGTGGGCTCGGCGCGGGAGCTGGCGGACCGGCACGGCGCGGAGATCCTCGCGCACCGACTCGACGCCCCGGTGATCAGGGGCGAGGCGCCGGTGCCCGAGCCGGACCTCCTGGACTGGGAGGTCCCGATGTTCGCGCACGGCCTGACCGTGCCGGAGGCGCCGCCGACGCGGGTGGACCGGGAGGTCGAGGACGGCGAGGAGCTCGGCTTCGGCGACGGCGCGGTGGCCGTCCACACGCCGGGGCACACGCCCGGCTCGCTCGCCGTGCACCTTCCGCGGCACGGCGTGCTGTTCACCGGGGACACGGTGGCGTCGGTCCAGGGCGTGACCTTCGGCGTGTTCCATGTCGACCGCGCGCTCGCTCTGGACTCGATGCGGCGCCTCGCGAAGCTCGCGCCTTCGGTGCTGTGCTGCGGCCACGGCGCTCCGGTGACCGAGGACACGGCGGTCCTGCTCGCCGCCGCGGTCGACCGGGAGGAAGCATGACGATCGTGGAACCCTCGTCCCGTTCCACCACCGACCAGGCGCCCGCCGACCCGGTCGCCCCGGACGACGCCCTCGCCACCCAGCCCGTCGGTTACTGGAGCGGCCTCGTCCACACGGCCGTCACCCGCCGCCTGCGGGACGCCATGGCCCGGATCGACGTCACGCAGCCGCAGTACTGGGTGCTCAACCTGGTGAACGGCGGGCCCGGCGCGCCGAGCCGCGAGGAGGTCGTCGGCCGGCTGACGCCGCTCGCGGACGGGCCGCACGAGATCGCGCGCGTCGTCGACCAGTTGCTGCACCGCGGCTGGCTCCGGGCGGACGACGCACGGCGACTGCGCCTCACCGACGCGGGCGAGGCCGCCCGCGTACGGCTCCGCGAACTGGCGACGGACGTGCGCGCCGAGGTCCACGAGGGCATCAGCGACGAGGAGTACGTGGCCGCCCTCAAGGTGCTGCGCCGGATGGCCGCGAATGCCGGGGGCGGCGGTGTCTCCTAGCCGGCGTCCCGTCCCACCGGGAGCCCTGCCTCCAGGTTGAGCACCGTCCCGCGTTCCCGGGCGCGCAGGGCCCAGCGGAGGCGGTGGTAGCGAACGGGCGGCAGGAGTTCGGCGGCCTCCTCCTCGGTGACGAAGCGCCAGTCGCGCAGTTCGGCGCCGGGGAGGCGGAGGCGCGCGGTGTCCGCGGCCTCGAGCCTGCCGCCGTCGAAGAGGAGTCGCAGTCCGCCGTAACCGGGGGGACAGGGGCGTTCCCAGTCGACGAGCAGGAGGCGGGGGACGGCGTCGAGTTCGAGGCCGATCTCCTCGGCCACCTCGCGCATTCCGGCGCGGGCCGGGGGTTCGCCGGGTTCGACGACGCCGCCGGGGAACTCCCAGCCCGGTTTGTAGGTGGGGTCGACGAGCAGGAAGCGGTCCTCCTCGTCGAAGAGGAGGACGCCCGCGGCGAGGGTCTCCCCGGTCGGTTCGGGGGTCTGGACGATGCCGCGGGGGGTGACGAGACCGTCCCGGACCGCGTCGGCGACGGTCCGGGCGGCCTCGGCGACGGTGAGCGCCGAGGTGTCGACGGCGTACGCGTCGGCGGCGAGCCAGCCGAGCGCGGCGCGGTAGGGCGCGAGGTGACCGTGGCACCACTCCCGGACCCGTGCGTCGACCTCCGGGTCGCCGTACTCCGAGCGGCCGTCGATACGCCTCCGCAGGATCGTTTCCTCCGGTGCGAGCAGGACATGGCGCACATCGATGCGGCGGGCGGCGAGCCCTCCGAAGATCTCGTCCCGGTACTCCTGTCTGAGCAGGGTCATGGGGACCACCAGCACGCCTCCCACCTCGGCGAGCAGGGCGGCCGCGGTGTCGACGACCAGGCGTCGCCAGATCGGCAGGTCCTGGTAGTCCTCGACCTCGGCGAGCCGCTTGGCCGGGAGGAGCCGCCCCATGGCCGTGCCGATGAGCTCGGGGTCGTACAGCGTGCTGTTCGGGATCAGATCGACCAGCTCACGCGCGGTGCTGGACTTCCCCGCGCCGAACGCACCGTTGATCCAGACGATCACGTTTCCCCCTCTTCGGTAGCCCCCAGTGGCTTGCCCGCAACACCCTGCCACGGAAACACGTGAACAGATGTCCCGGCATGTGCGTGACGCTTCCGCGCGAGGGTCGTTGATAACGGCAAGCACGAGGGGGTGCGAGATGAGTCGTAGGGTTCTCGAACGTTTTCCGGCCGGCGGCCCGCGGGGCAGCTTGCCGGCGGAGGAGTTCGCCGGCGCGCGGCGCGACGAGGGAGTGCCGGCCCGGGTCGTCATGGACCTGGAGTCCGACACGTTCCTGGTGGTCGTGGAACAGCGGATGCCGGAGCGGGTACGGAGGGAGTGACGGGCGAATACCGGATGGATGCCGGGCCTCGCCGGGGTGCCGGGCGGATGCCGGGCCTCGCCGGGGTGCCGGGCGGATGCCGGGCCTCGCCGGGGTGCCGGGACACCTCGTTCAGGAGATGCCGCCCGCCCGTACTCCCCCGCCCGCCGCACTCGCCGCCGCCGCGGCGCCCAGGAGGCCCGCGTCGGTGCCCGTGACGGCGGGGACGACGCGCAGGTCACGCACGAAGGAGAGCGTGGCGTAGGAGGCGAGGCCGCGGCGGAGCGGGGCGAAGAGGATCTCACCGGCGCCGGCCACCCCGCCTCCGACGACCGCGATGTCGATCTCGACGAGGGCCGCCGTCGCGGCGATGCCCGCCGCGAGCGCCTGGGCCGCCCGTTCGAACGAGGCGAGGGCGACCTGGTCCCCCGCGTGCGCGGAGGCGGCCACGGCGGCGGCGGAGACGTCTCCGTCGGGGCCCGGCCGCCAGCCGTTCTGCAGGGCGCGGCGGGCGAGGTGCGGGCCGCTGGCGACGCGTTCGACGCAGCCGCGCCCGCCGCAGGCGCACGGCTCGCCGTCCATGTCCACCACGATGTGACCGATGTGACCGGCGTTGCCGGTGGGGCCCGGGTGGACCCGGCCGCCGAGGACGAGGCCGCCGCCGACGCCCGTGGAGACCACGAGACAGAGGGCGTTGTCGTGGCCACGGGCGGCTCCGAGCCAGTGTTCGGCGGCCGTCATGGCGACGCCGTCGCCGACCAGGGTGACCGGCCGTCCGGCCGTCGCCCGGTGGACCCGTTCGACGAGCGGGTAGTCGCGCCAGCCGGGCACGTTGACCGGGCTGACGGTCCCCCGGTACGCGTCGACGGGGCCGGCGCTGCCGATGCCGACCGCCCCGGCGGCCGCCCACAGGGGCGAGGACGCGAGAGCGGCCAGGACGTCCTCCACGGCCCTCATCACCGTCTCGCCGTCCTCACGCGCGGGCGTGGGCCGCTGGGAGCGGGCACGGATGCGGCCCTCGCCGTCGACCAGGGCGCCGGCGATCTTGGTGCCCCCGATGTCGAGGGCGACGACGAGGCCATCGGCGGGGCCCGTGGCGGGATCGGTCTGCATGGGCGCGGGTCTCCCGTCGGCGGCGTGTGGGGCGGAGCGGTGTTCCGTACAGTCTCCCGCCCCGTGACAACACAGTCTCACGCCGGATGACAACGTTGTCCAGGCCCTATGCTTCCCCCAGGGGCACGACCCCGATCCCGCACGACCCCGATCCTGACGGAGGAACCGCGCACCGTGGCCGACATCGCCCGCCGCCCCGAGCACCGCTACGGCAACCGGCCCACGATGAAGGACGTCGCCGCGCGCGCGGGCGTCGGTCTGAAGACGGTGTCCCGGGTCGTGAACGGCGAGCCGGGGGTCACTCCGGACACCGAGCGCCGGGTCCAGGAGGCCATCGAGGTCCTGGGCTTCCGCCGCAACGACAGCGCGCGCGTGCTGCGCAAGGGCAGGACCGCGACCGTGGGCCTCGTTCTCGAGGACCTCGCCGACCCGTTCTACGGGCCGCTGAGCCGGGCGGTCGAGGAGGTCGCGCGGGCGCACGGCGCCCTGCTCATCAACGGTTCCAGCGCCGAGGACCCCGACCGGGAGCAGGAGTTGGCGCTCGCCCTGTGCGCGCGCCGCGTCGACGGTCTGATCGTCATCCCCGCCGGGGACGACCACCGGTACCTGGAGCCCGAGATGAGGGCGGGCGTCGCCACCGTCTTCGTCGACCGCCCCGCGGGGCTCATCGACGCCGACGCCGTCCTCTCCGACAGCTTCGGCGGGGCCCGCGACGGGGTGGCCCACCTGATCGCCCACGGGCACCGCCGCATCGGGTTCATCGGTGACCGGCCCCGTATCCACACGTCCGCCGAGCGCCTGCGGGGCTACCGCGCGGCCATGGAGGACGCCGGTCTGCCGGTCCGGGACGCCTGGGTGTCGCTGGGTTCCACGGACCCCGAGCGGGTGGGTTCGGCGGTACGGGAGATGCTGGCCGCGCCGGAGCCGGTGACGGCGCTGTTCGCGGGGAACAACCGGGTCACGGTCACGGCGGTCCGGGCCCTCGCCGGTCTGACGCGGCCGGTCGCCCTGGTCGGCTTCGACGACATCGAACTGGCCGATCTGCTCGGCGTCTCGGTCATCGCCCAGGATGCCGCCGCCCTCGGCAGGACGGCGGCGGAGCGCCTGTTCCGGCGCCTCGACGGGGCCGACGAGGCGCCGCGGCGGGTGGTGCTCGGCACGAGGCTCCTCGCCCGCGGGTCGGGCGAGATCGCGCCGTCGACCGACTAGGGCGGGCAGCGCCCGGACGGGCGGGAGCCGACGGACGGTACGGGCTCGTGCCGTCGGCTCCGGAGCGTACGGGGACCGTGCCGTCGCTCCGGAGCCTCTCCGGTTACTCGGCCGACGCGGTGAGGTCGCCGCGGCGCGGGGACGCGAAGCGGTCCAGGGCCGCGCGGTCCATGCCGGTGAGCGCGTCGACCTCCGCGGTGTCCAGGGCGCCGCAGTCGATGCCGCGCAGCAGGTAGGAGCTGAGGGCCTTGGCGGTGGCGGGCTCGTCCATGACGTCGCCGCCCGCGTGGTTGGCGTAGGCGGAGAGGCGCTTGGCGGCGGCCTCGAAGCCCTCGCGGTAGAACGCGAAGACGGCGGCGTAGCGGGTGGGGATGTGGCCGGGGTGCATGTCCCAGCCCTGGTAGTAGGCGCGGGCCAGGGCCCGGCGGGTGAGGCCGTAGTGCAGGCGCCAGGCCTCGTGGACGTGCTCGGTGGAGCCGACGGGGAGGACGTTGGTGGAGCCGTCGGAGACCCGTACGCCCGTGCCCGCGGCGGCGACCTGCATGATCGCCTTGGCGTGGTCGGCGGCCGGGTGGTCGCTGGCCTGGTAGGCGGCGGAGACGCCCAGACAGGCGCTGTAGTCGAAGGTGCCGTAGTGCAGTCCGGTGGCGCGGCCCTCGGCGGCGCCGATCATGCGGGCGACGGCGGCGGTGCCGTCGGTGGCGAGGATGGACTGGCTGGTCTCGATCTGGATCTCGAAGCCGAGGCGTCCGGCGTCGAGGCCGTGGGCCTTCTCGAAGGCCTCCAGGAGGCGGACGAAGGCGGTGACCTGCTCGGGGTAGGTGACCTTGGGGAGGGTGAGGACGAGTCCGTCCGGGAGCCCGCCGTTCTCCAGGAGGCCGGTGAGGAAGACGTCGGTGGTGCGGATGCCGCGGTCGCGTACGGCGGCCTCCATGCACTTCATCCGGATGCCCATGTACGGGGCGGCGGTGCCGTTCTCGTACGCCTCGGAGATCAGCCGGGCGGCGCGGGCGGCGTCCTGGTCCTCGTCCTCGCCCGCGTAACCGTCCTCGAAGTCGACCCGCAGGTCCTCGATCGGCTCGCGCTCCAGCTTGGCGCGCACGCGGCCGTGGACGTCCTCGGCGAGGTCGTCGGAGAGGCCGAGGACGGCGGCGAAGGAGCGCGCGTCGGGGGCGTGCTCGTCGAGGGCCGCGAGGGCCTGGTCGCCCCAGGAGCGGATGGTTCCGGCGTCGAAGGCGTTGCCGGGGACGTAGACGGTGTGGACGGGCTGGCGGGTGCCGGGATCTCCCGGGTAGCGGCGGTCCAGCTCGGCGTCCACCGCTGCGAGGGAGGCGCTGATGCCCTCGCTGACCGCGCCGGCGAGGCTCGTCGACACCTTCTCCTGCTGACCCATCCCACATCCTCCTGTTTTCCGCTTCACGGAATCAACAATCCGTATAGCGAAGTTAGTAGTCCGTCGGGACCTGAGTCAATGGTTGTCCGAAACGGCTCGGGGCCGCACGGTGAGAGATCACCGTGCGGCCCCGGCCGCGACAGAACCGCAGGTCAGCCCTTGCGGGTCTTGACCTCTTCGGTCAGCTGCGGGACGACGTCGAAGAGGTCGCCCACCACGCCGTAGTCGACGAGGTCGAAGATCGGCGCCTCGGCGTCCTTGTTGATCGCGACGATCGTCTTCGAGGTCTGCATGCCCGCGCGGTGCTGGATCGCGCCGGAGATGCCGGAGGCGATGTACAGCTGCGGCGAGACCGACTTGCCGGTCTGGCCGACCTGGTTGGAGTGCGGGTACCAGCCGGCGTCCACGGCGGCGCGCGAGGCGCCGACGGCCGCGCCGAGGGAGTCGGCGAGCGCCTCGATGATTCCGAAGTTCTCGGCGCCGTTGACGCCACGGCCGCCGGAGACCACGATCGCGGCCTCGGTCAGCTCCGGGCGGCCGGTCGACTCGCGCGGGGTGCGCGCGGTCACCTTGGTGCCGGTGGCCAGCGCGCCGAAGGAGACCGTGAGGGCCTCGACGGTGCCGGCGGCCGGGGCGGCCTCCACGGGGGCCGAGTTCGGCTTGACCGTGATGACCGGGGTGCCCTTGGAGACGCGGGACTTGGTGGTGAAGGAGGCGGCGAACGCGGACTGCGTCGCGACCGGGCCCTCGCCACCGGCCTCCAGGTCGATGGCGTCGGTGATGATGCCGGAACCGATGCGGACCGCGAGGCGGGCCGCGATCTCCTTGCCCTCGGCGGAGGACGGGACGAGCACGGCGGCCGGGGACACGGCGTCGTACGCGGCCTGGAGGGCGTCGACCTTCGGGACGACGAGGTACTCGGCGAACTCCGGCGCGTCGGCGGTCAGGACCTTCACCGCGCCGTGCTCGGCCAGCGCGGCGGCGGTGTCGGCGGCGCCGTTGCCGAGCGCGACGGCGACCGGGTCGCCCAGGCGGCGGGCGAGGGTCAGCAGCTCCAGGGTGGGCTTGCGGACGGCTCCGTCGACGTGGTCGACGTAGACGAGAATCTCAGCCATGGGACTTCAATCTCCTGCGAACGAAAAAGGGGGCGGACGTCAGCGGCTCGCGCGAGCCCTTTAGATGAACTTCTGGCTCGCGAGGAACTCGGCGAGCCGCTTGCCGCCCTCGCCCTCGTCCTTGACGATCGTGCCCGCGGTGCGCGCCGGACGCTCGGCGGCCGAGTCGACGGCGGTCCAGGCACCGGCGAGGCCGACCTCGTCCGCGTCGATGTCCAGGTCGTCCAGCTCCAGGGACTCCACCGGCTTCTTCTTGGCGGCCATGATGCCCTTGAAGGACGGGTAGCGCGCCTCGCCCGACTGGTCGGTCACGGACACGACGGCCGGGAGGGAGGCCTCCAGCTGCTCGGAGGCGCTGTCGCCGTCACGGCGGCCCTTCACGACGCCGTCCTCGATCGTGACCTCGGAGAGCAGCGTGACCTGCGGGACGCCCAGGCGCTCGGCGAGGATCGCCGGCAGGACGCCCATGGTGCCGTCGGTGGAGGCCATGCCGGCGATGACGACGTCGTAGCCGGTCTTCTCGATCGCCTTGGCGAGCACCAGCGAGGTGCCCATGACGTCGGAGCCGTGCAGGTCGTCGTCCTCGACGTGGACGGCCTTGTCGGCCCCCATGGACAGCGCCTTGCGCAGCGCGTCCTTGGCGTCCTCCGGGCCGACCGTGAGCACGGTGACCTCGGCGTCGTCGGCCTCTTCGGCGATCTGCAGGGCCTGCTCGACCGCGTACTCGTCGAGCTCCGACAGCAGGCCGTCGACGTCGTCGCGGTCGACCGTCAGGTCGTCCGCGAACTTGCGGTCTCCGGTCGCGTCGGGCACGTACTTCACACAGACAACGATCCTCAAGCTCACGCCGGCTCTCCTACTGCATCGTCATAACTGGGCTGCCTTGTTGCTCGCAGCATAGGCGCCTGAAGGGCGGGTTTCCGGTCGGGGCGCCGGACGCCCCGACCAGAATATTACTCGTCAGTACACCCAGTCCGTTACCAGTAAGCAAGCGCTCAGACATGTGATCTGGCCAACGCTCGGAGAGCGGCGCGGACGGGAACCCTCAGTCGCGCAGGGCGTTGAAGCGGCCGTGGTGGTAGAGGAGCGGCCGCCCCGCCCCGTCCGGATCGCCCGCGACCGCCTGCGCGATCACGATCCGGTGGTCCCCCGCGGGCACCCGGGCCACCACACGGCAGACCAGCCAGGCCAGCACGCCGTCGAGGACGGGTACGCCCTCGGGGCCCACGCTCCAGTGGGTTCCCTCCCCGAAGCGGTCGGCCCCGCTGCGCGCGAAGGTGGCGGCGAGCGCCTGCTGGTGCTCGCCGAGTATGTGCACGCCGATGTGCTCGGCCTCGGCGACCACGGGCCAGCTGGAGGAGGAGGTACCCACCCCGAAGGAGATCAGCGGGGGGTCGGCGGCGACGGAGTTGAGCGAGGTCGCGGTGAAGCCGACCGGGCGCTCGCCGTGCGCGGTGACGACCGCGACACCGGCCGCGTGCCGGCGGAAGACGGAACGGAGCAGATCGGGAGAGGCCTGGCGGGGGGCGCCGATCGTGGGAACGGTACGGAGCTCGGGCGAAACCGTCATGGAGTCGTCCTTCTTCTGCGAGGGCGGCATGGATGGGGTCCTGGGGTGATCAAGCACCCGGACAGCGCGCGCTCGCGTTGCGGGCCAGGTCCACGTGGGCCCGGCCGTAGAGAAGGAGTTCTGAGGTCACTCCGTCAGGGTGACGATCGTTGCCGCGCGCAGTCAAGTGCGTACCGGGATGTGGGAGGAGTGTCACGGCGTCAGACCGCGTGCCCCAGGGCGGCTATGACATCGACCCTGCGCGGCTGTCCCTCGGCCCGTCGCACGACGCGGCCCGTCCGGTCGAGGACGAGGACGGTGGGGGTCCGCGCGATGCCGAGTTCGCGTACGAGATCGAGCCGCTCCTCGGCGTCGATCTCCACGTGCCCCACGCCCGGCACCATCGCGGCGACCTCGGCGAGGACGCGGCGGGTGGCCCGGCAGGGCTGACAGAAGGCGGTGGAGAACTGGACGAGGGTGGCCCGCTCCCCCAGTTCGGCTCCCAGCGCCTCGGGCCCGAGCACCTCGGTCACGCCTCTTCCCCTTCCTGTTCCTGTCGTCATGTCACCCGGCCCCGTCGTCATGTCCACCCGGTCGTCATGTCATCCGGTCCTCGTGTCACCCGGTCCTCGTGTCACCCGTGCGACGTCTGCAGACCCGTGCGACGTCTGCAGCGTCGCACGGGAGCGTCCGATTCCCGCCACGGCCACCGCGAGTGACGAGAATCTCCCCGAGCAAAGCCGCGTGGACTGGTCACGACGGCCCGCATGGGGCACGATCGGCCCAAAGCCGAAAACCTACGGCCGCGTAACTTCGCGGGGAAACCCTCCCCAGGCACACGAAGAAGAGGTTCCTCTCCGATGGCAGAACTCGTCTATCGACCGGTCGTCGGTGCCGCGCTCACCCTTTTCAAGGCACTCGACCTGAAGATCGACACCCAGGGTTCCGAGAACATCCCGCGGACGGGCGGGGCGGTGCTGGTGAGCAACCACATCAGCTACCTCGACTTCATCTTCGCAGGCCTCGCGGCGCTGCCCCAGAAGCGCCTGGTGCGCTTCATGGCGAAGGACGCGGTCTTCCGGCACAAGATCTCGGGGCCGCTGATGCGCGGCATGAGGCACATCCCGGTGGACCGTTCGCAGGGCGAGCACGCCTACAAGCACGCGCTCGAGTCGCTGCGGGCCGGGGAGATCATCGGCGTCTTCCCCGAGGCGACCATCTCCCAGTCGTTCACGCTCAAGGGCTTCAAGACGGGCGCGGCGCGCCTGGCGCAGGAGGCGGGCGTCCCGCTGATCCCGGTGGCACTGTGGGGCACCCAGCGCCTGTGGACGAAGGGCCGGCCGCGGAACTTCAAGCGGAGCCACATCCCGGTGACGATCCGCGTCGGCGAGCCCGTCGAGGCCCCCACCGACCAGTACGCGGGCGCCATCACCCGGCGGCTGCGCGAGCGCGTGCAGGAGCTCCTGGAGGCCGCTCAGCGCGCCTACCCGGTGCGCCCCAAGGACGCGAGCGACACGTGGTGGGTGCCCGCGCACCTCGGGGGCACGGCTCCGACGCCGGCCCAGGTCAAGGAAGCCGGCTGACGGCAGGGGGCGGGCGGGGCCCGGTCCGCGACGGACCCGGGCCGCCCGCGGGGTTCCGGCGGGGAACCGTCACTCCGGGTCCCGGACGGTGATCCGGGCTCCGGGGCTGAGCTTCTCCAGGGTCTCGGCGAGTTCGGCGCCCGCCGCCCGGAGCTCGTCCCCGGTCATGGGGACGAGCGACTCCAGCAGGAAGACCGCGTCGACGGTGTCGTCGTCGATGCGGGTACGGGGACCCTGGCGCCAGTTCCAGCGCCGGCAGGTCACACCCTCCTCGTCGCACCAGACGACCTCCCCCGGCTCGGGGTGCTCGACCGTCTCCACGCCGCCCGCCACGGTGACGAAGGGCTCGTCGCCGGTCGCCCGGACGAGGCGCATGGCGCCCTGGATCCGCCCCAGGTCCTCGCCGCCGACCGGGATGAGGTGGGCGACGCTGATCGCGTTGTAGGCGTCGACGAGCCGGTTGATCCGGGGCAGCCCACCGTCCGCGAGCGCCCGCCGGGCGAGCGCCTCCGCGGAGTTGCGGGTACGGGAGGGCTTGGCGCCGAACGCGGTGTACGCGGCGCGCCAGGCGGCGATGTGCGGGTCCTGGTCCGGGGTCCGGCCGTCGAGGCGCTCGACGAGCCGCCGTGCGGCATCGTCGAGCAGCGCCGAACTCGCCTCGTCGCTGGGTCCGTTGACCAGCCCGTGCGCCTCGACGGCGAGTGCGGTGAAGCCGGGCACGAGGGTGCGTACCTCGTCGGAGACGGTGAGCGTGAGAGTCATGCGGTCCAGTGTAGGGCACTGGATAATTCACTTCATTGAACTTTCGAGTCCCACGAGGATGAGGGACGAGAACGGCCGGACGGGAGTCGATGACTTCCGTCCGGCCGTTCCTTCGTTCGCGCCCTACGTCCTAGCGGGCCAGCTCTTCCTTCAGGGCCTGGAGGAAGGCGTCCACGTCGTCCTCCGTGGTGTCGAAGGCGCACATCCAGCGCACGTCACCGGCGGCCTCGTCCCAGAAGTAGAAGCGGAAGCGCTCCTGGAGGCGCCTGGTCACCTCGTGCGGCAGACGGGCGAAGACCGCGTTGGCCTGCACGGGGTGGAGGATCTCGACCCCGTCGAGCTCGCGCACCCCGGCCGCGAGCCGCCGCGCCATCGCGTTGGAGTGGCGGGCGTTGCGCAGCCACAGGTCCTTCGCGAGGAGGGCCTCCAGCTGCACCGACACGAAGCGCATCTTCGACGCGAGCTGCATGGACAGCTTGCGCAGGTGCTTCATGTGGCTGACCGCGTCCGGGTTGAGGACGACCACGGCCTCGCCGAAGAGCATGCCGTTCTTCGTGCCGCCGTACGAGAGGACGTCGACGCCCACCGCGTTGGTGAACGCGCGCATCGGCACGTCGAGGGAGGCGGCCGCGTTGGCTATCCGGGCGCCGTCGAGGTGCACCTTCATGCCCTTGGAGTGGGCGTGCTCGACGATCGCGCGGATCTCGTCCACCGTGTAGACGGTGCCGAGCTCGGTGTTCTGGGTGATCGAGACGACCTGGGGCATCGCCCGGTGCTCGTCCTCCCAGCCCCAGGCCTGCCGGTCGATCAGCTCGGGGGTGAGCTTGCCGTCCGGGGTCGGCACGGTGAGCAGCTTGAGGCCGCCCATGCGCTCCGGCGCACCGCCCTCGTCCACGTTGATGTGCGCGGACTCGGCGCAGATGACGGCGCCCCAGCGGTCGGTGAGCGCCTGGAGCGCGGTCACGTTCGCCCCGGTCCCGTTGAAGACCGGGAAGGCCTCGGCGGAGGGGCCGAAGTGGCTGTGCATGATCCGCTGGAGGTGCTCGGTGTACTGGTCCTCGCCGTAGGCGACCTGATGGCCGTCATTGGCGAGGGCGAGGGCCGCGAGGACCTCGGGGTGGGCGCCGGCGTAGTTGTCGCTGGCGAAGCCCCGGACCGACGGGTCGTGGTGCCGACGGGCGTCGGTCCTGGGGCCGAGAGCCGCGGTCACGGCTTGGGGGTCAGCCACAGACGCTGTCCATTCACTTCCTGGGCGGGCCTGTCCCACAGACCGGCGACCTCGTCGGCCAGGTCCTTGACGTCGGTGAAGCCCGCGAACTTCGCGTTGGGGCGTTCGGCGCGCATGGCGTCGTGCACCAATGCCTTGATCACCAGGATCGCAGCCGCCGCCCGCGGGCCGTCGTCGCCCCCCAGCTTGCGGAACGAGTCCGCCATGGCGAGGGTCCAGGCCTCGGCGGCGGCCTTGCCCGCGTTGTACGCGGCGTTGTTGGCCAGCGGCTTGTGCGCGCCGACCTGGCTGATCAGGGCGTACCGGCCGCGACCGCCGGCGCGCAGCAGTCCGTCGTGGAAGGCGAGCGAGGTGTGCTGGACCGTACGGATCAGGAGCTTCTCCAGGAAGTCCCAGTCCTTGAGGTCGGTCTCCATGAAGGAGCTGCTGCCGCGCCAGCCGCCGACGAGGTGCACCAGGCCGTCGATCCGGCCGAACTCCTTCTCGGTCTTGGCGGCCCAGTCGCGGGTGGCGGCCAGGTCGAGCAGGTCGACGGTGTCGCCGACGACGGTGGCGCCGCCGTGGGCGTAGCGGGCGGCGTCGACGGCCTCCGCGAGACGGGTCGGGTCGGCGTCCGACCCGACCACGGTCGCGCCCGCCTCGGCGAGGCGCAGCAGGGTCGCGCGCCCCGCGGGGCCGGCCGCGCCCGCGACCGCGATGACGGCGCCTTCGAGCGGCCCGCCGTTTCCGTTGGCGTTCATGGGCGACGCCTCCTCCGTGTCCTCGGTACGAGCGCTCACGCGGCGGCCCGCTCGGGCCGCGAAACGTCGGCGGCGGTGATCCCCTTGGTGTCGGCGATCACGCCCTTCAGCTTCTTGGCGAGGGCCTCAAAGAACATGCTGAGCGGAAACTCGTCCGGAAGCACGTCGTCGACGAGCTTGCGGGGCGGGAGCGACAGGTCGAGGGCGTCGGGGCCCTTGGCCCACTTCGATCCCGGGTGGGGGGCGAGGTAGGTGGAGACGAGCTCGTACGCCTTGAACCAGTGGACGAGCTTGGGGCGGTCGATGCCGTCGCGGTAGAGGGTCTCGATCTCGGCGCAGAGCTGGTTGGTGACCTGCGGGGCCCGCTCCCAGTCGATCTTGAGCGTGTTGTCCGTCCAGCGCACCACGTCGTGCTTGTGGAGGTACGCGAAGAGGAGCTGGCCGCCGAGACCGTCGTAGTTGCGGTTGCGGTCGCCGGAGAGCGGGAAGCGGAACATCCGGTCGAAGAGGACCGCGTACTGCACGTCACGGCCGTGCGTGTTGCCCTCGGCCTCCAGCTTCACGGCCTCCTTGAAGGCGGTGAGGTCGCAGCGGAGCTCTTCGAGGCCGTACATCCAGAAGGGCTGGCGCTGCTTGATCATGAAGGGGTCGAAGGGCAGGTCGCCGTGGCTGTGGGTGCGGTCGTGGACCATGTCCCAGAGCACGAAGGCCTTCTCGCAGCGCTCCTGGTCGTCGATCATCGCGGCGATGTCGGCGGGCAGCTTCAGGCCCAGGGTGTCGACGGCGGCCTCGGTGACCTTGCGGAAGCGGGCGGCCTCGCGGTCGCAGAAGATGCCGCCCCAGGTGAAGCGCTCGGGGGCCTCGCGGACCGCGATCGTCTCCGGGAAGAGGACGGCCGAGTGGGTGTCGTACCCGGCGGTGAAGTCCTCGAAGGTGATGCCGCAGAAGAGCGGGTTGTCGTAGCGGGTGCGCTCCAGCTCGGCGAGCCACTCGGGCCACACCATGCGGAGCACGACGGCTTCGAGGTTGCGGTCGGGGTTGCCGTTCTGCGTGTACATCGGGAACAGCACGAGGTGCTGGAGCCCGTCCACGCGGTCGGCGGCCGGCTGGAAGGCGAGCAGCGAGTCCAGGAAGTCCGGGACCGCGAAGCCGCTCTCGGCCCACTTGCGCAGGTCGGAGACGAGGGCGCGGTGGTAGGCGCCGTCGTGCGGGACGAGCGGGGAGAGCTGCTCGACCGCGGCGATGACGCGGTCGAGGGCCAGCTCGGCAAGGGAGCGGGCGGGAGCGCCCTCGGCCTCGAAGTCGATGGAGCCGTCCGTGCTCTGCCAGGCGCGGATCTCCTCCACGGCATCCTTGAGCTCGGGCCAGGCGGGGTGGTCCGTCACCCGGGCGTCGAGGGATATCCCCCCACCGGTCACGTCCTGCACAAGAATTTCCGTCATTCCTCTTCCTTCACAGGAGAACCTCGCGTCAAGACACCGTAACCATCGACGGTTCTCCACCACAAGGGGAGCAAGAGAAATTATCCTGCGCGACCCCCCTGTCGACGGAAGTTTTTCCTGTCAGACGGGTTTGAGGCCACCCTTCCGCCACCCGGGTCAGGTCAGCGGCTTCACCAGGAGCTCGAACTCCAGGTCGTCGCGCTGGGGCACACCGAAGCGCTCGTCGCCGTACGGGAACGGTGACGTCCGGCCGGTGCGCCGGTAGCCGCGCCGCTCGTACCAGGCGATGAGCTCCTCCCGTACGGAGATCACCGTCATGTGCATCTCGCGCGCGTCCCAGAGCTCGCGCGCCCGGCGCTCGGCCTCCGCGATGATCTGCTTGCCGAGGCCCGCGCCCTGCAGTTCGGGGCGGACCGCGAACATGCCGAAGTACGCCACCTCGCCGCGGTCCTCCAGTTGGCAGCAGGCGACGATCTCGCCGTCGCTCTCGACGACCAGGAGACGGCTGCCGGGCGTGGTGATCACGGCGGCCACGCCTTCGGGGTCGGTGCGCTGCCCCTGGAGGAGGTGGGCCTCGGTGGTCCAGCCTCGCCGGCTCGCGTCGCCCCGGTAGGCCGACTGGACGAGCGGGACGAGTGCCGGGACGTCGTCCAGGACCGCCTCCCGGTAGCTGATCCGGCCGGTCTCCTGCGACGTGGCGGTGTCCATGTGAACGGGGCTCCCCTCGGGCGCTGACGATCGCCGTACGCGATCGTCCCGAGCCTAACGCGCGCGCCGTTCACTCCCCTTCGTACGCCTGTGCGCGCCCGTGCGCCTGGGTAGGCGCGGGCCGCGGCGGGAAATCCTCCGGGAGGGGACGGCGTCGAGGGGGAGGTGTGCCGTGCACGGACCGGCCCTGTCCGGGTGGTTGATGGTCGCGCTGTGCGCGGCGACGGGCGCGTACTGCCTGCTGCGGATGCGCGCGTGCGCCGGGGAGGAGCGACGGGCGGCGGGCGGCGAGGCGCTGATGGGGTTCGGGATGGCATCCATGGCGCTGCCGGCGGCTGTGCTCACGCCACCGGGGTGGAGCTGGGCGGTGTACGCGGCGGTGTTCGGCGGCGCGGCGCTGCGTGGACTGCTCACGATCCGGCGCGGCGGTCACCACGCGCACCACTTCGTCGGCTCGCTCGCCATGGTCTACATGGCGGTGGCGATGGCGGCGCCCGCCGCGGGGGCGCACGCGGGGCACGCGGTGGGCACCGCGGGCGGCGTACCTCTCGTCACGGGCGGACTGCTCCTCTACTACATGGCGTACGTGCTGCACGCGGGCGCGAGACTCGTGCCGGTGGCGGCGGCCACGACGGGCGGCCTGGTGCCCGGGGCCGCCTGGGCGACCCGACCGGAGCTGGCGCTCGTCTGCCGGCTGTCGATGGCGCTCGCCATGCTCGCCATGCTGGTGGCCTTGTGAAGGTGGTGGCCGGGGGGCGGCCGGGCCGGGCGGTCGCCTGGCCGGCGGCTTGACGGGCAGCCGGGGGCGGTCGAGCCGGTGGCCGGACGGGCGGCCCAGCCTGCGGCGTGACGGGTGGTCGGGCCGGTGGCCGGACGGGCAACGAAACCGTGGCGTACGTCACTTGCCGTCCGTGGCCGTACCCCCGACCCGTATCCCGCTCATAGGCTGACGTCCATGTGGGTCTCCCTCGCGCTGCTTCTGCTCGGCGTCCTGACCGCCCTCGCGGCCCCCCGGCTGCTGTCACGGGCGGACTGGGTGGAGCGAGAACCCGTGGTGGCCCTCTGGGTCTGGCAGTGCGTGGTCGCCGCCGTCCTCGTGAGCTTCGCGCTCTCCATGACCTTCAGCGCGTCGACCGCCTGGCAGGCCGTACGGGGGCAGGTCTTCGCGCCCGCCCCGCGCGCGGTGGTCGACGCGTACGAGCTCGGGACGACCGGTCCCTGGTCCGCGGTCCTCGCGGTGGTCCTCGCGGCCGGCGGAGTCTGGTCCGGGGCGATGCTGGGCCGGGAGATCGGCCGGGCCCGCGCCCGGCGCGGGCAGCGCCGCCGCGACCTGCTCGTCCGCTCCCCCCTGCTGCCCGGGGAGGAGCCCGGCGGCGAGCGGCTCGTCGTCCTGGAGGGCGAGCGGGCCGACGCCTGGTGGCTGACCGGGACCACGCCCCAGCTGGTGATCACCACGGCGGCGCTGCGGCGGCTGAAGGGGCGCCAGCTGGACGCGGTCCTCGCGCACGAGCAGGGCCACGCGCGCGCCCGGCACGACTGGCTCCTGCACTGCTCGGGGGCGCTGGCCGCCGGATTCCCCGGGATCCCCGTCTTCGCGGCCTTCCGCGGGGAGATGCACCGCCTGGTGGAGCTGGCCGCCGACGACGTGGCCTCGCGCCGGTTCGGGCGCCTGACGATCGCGCTCGCCCTCGTCGAACTGAACGAGGACCGGGGCGTGTTCGGACCCGGCCCGGCACCGTACGCGGACCTTCCGCGGCGGGTGAACCGCCTGCTGACCGCGGCGCCCCGGCTCACGGCCGGCCGCCGTCTGCGGCTCACCGCCGCCGCGGCCCTGGTGCCGGTGGTCCCGGTGCTCGTGGCCTTCGTCCCGGCGCTCAGCGCGCTGGGATAGGAGCCCCTCGCCGGGAACACCGGCGGAACGCGTCGCGCCCGGAGGATCATGCGGAGCCGTTCGTCGGGCAGGATCGGCACATGCGCTCCTCCGCCATGATCTCCGGTGTCCTGGCCCTTCTCCTGCTCGTCCTCGTCGCCGTGGGGTGGACACCGCTGCTCTCCTTCGACCGGTCCGTCGCCGAGTCGCTCCACCGCGAGGCCCTCGCCCACCCCGGGCTCACCCGGGTCCACCGCGTCCTCAGCGACTGGTTCTGGGACCCGGTGACGATGCGCGCCCTGGCCGCCGGCGTCGTCGTCCTGCTGTGGTGGTGGGGCGAGCGGCGCACGGCCCTGTGGGTGGCCGCGACCACCCTGCTGGCCGCGGCGCTGCAGCAGGGCGTGAAGGCGCTGGTGGGGCGGGAGCGGCCGCTGTGGGTCGATCCGGTCGACTCGGCGCGGTACGCCGCCTTCCCGTCCGGGCACGCGATGGCGGCCACGGTCACCTGCGGCCTGCTCCTCTGGGTGCTCGCGCTGCGCTGGCGGCCCGAGTGGCGCGGCTGGGGCACGCTCACGGGCGCCGCGCTCGTGTCGGTGCTCGGCGTCGGCTGGACGCGGGTCTACCTGGGCGTGCACTGGCCCTCGGACGTCGTCGGGGGCTGGCTGCTCGGCTGGTGCTGCGTGGCCGTCGCGGTCCTGACGTACCGCCGGGGCGGGCGCCGCGGGGTCCCGGCCGAGCCCGGCGCCGGGGAGAACGGCGGGAGCAGAATGGGAGACACATGACGAAGCCGTCTGTTCTGGACGATCCCCCGTGTCGCCCAGAACAGACGGCATCCCCGGCGGTCCGCCACGCGGGCGTGCCGACGGGATGCGCCGAGTATATTGGCCGGCAGCCAGTCAACGCAGGAGTCCAGCATGTCGCCGCGTAGCCCATCGGTCAATGAAGAACTGCGGCGCCGGTCGCGGGAGCGCATTCTGCGGGCCACGGTGGAGCTGGTCGACGCACGCGGATACGAGGCCACCACGCTCGGCGACATCGCGGAACGGGCCGGTACGGCGCGCGGACTCATCTCGTACTACTTCCCGGGCAAGCGGCAGCTCCTCCAGTCGGCGGTGCACCGGCTGATGCACCTCACCCTGGCGGAGGCGCTGGAGCGCGAGCCGCGCACGGAGGACGGCCGCGAGCGGCTGGCCCGGGCGATCGACGCGATCCTGGGGCTCGCGGCGGAGCGGCCCACGCTGATGCGGACCCACATGGCGGGCATCCTGCAGGCCGAGGGGTTCGTGCGGTGCGAGGAGCAGCAGCGCCTGGCGTTCCTGCTGCGGGACACGGTCACCCGGTACGGCTCCGAGGACGTGGACACGGACTATCCGCTGTTGCGCGCCCTGCTGATGGGCGCGGTGGTGGCGGTGCTGCTTCCAGGTGCCGGGATGCCGCTCGCGCGGCTGCGGGCGGAGCTGTTCCACCGGTACGGCCTGGACTGGGAGGCCGGCGTGCCGCCGGACGGGGGTCCGCCCGACGGCACGCCGGCGCTCAGGCCGTCAGCCGGCCGTCACGGTCCCGGTCAGTCGTCGAAGTCGAAGTAGTCCGGCTGGGTCTGGACGTTGAGCTCGTCCATCCGGATCCGCTTCGCGGGGTCGGTACGAGGGTCGGAGAGCTTCAGGACGTCGAAGCCCTTGGCGATGTCGTTCGAGTAGATGTAGCCGTTGTAGTAGTACGCGGACCACGAGCCACCGGTCGAGATGGTGGTGGCGGACACCGGGCCGCGCTCGAAGTAGCCGATCTCCTTCGGCTTGGCCGAGTCGGTGAAGTCCCAGACGGAGACACCGCCCTGGTACCAGGCCTGGACCATGAGGTCCTTGCCCTTGACCGGGATCAGCGAGCCGTTGTGGGCGACGCAGTTCTCGGTGTCGGCCTGGTGGCGCGGGATCTTGAAGTAGCTGCGGAAGACGAGGTCGCGCTTCTTGCCCTTGCCGACGAGGTCGTAGATGCCGTTGGCGCCGCGGTTCGGGCCGATCGCCGCGTTGCAGGTGGCCGCGCCGCCGCCGCCGAGCTCGTCGGTGAAGACGACCTTGTTCGCCTTCTGGTTGAAGGTCGCGGAGTGCCAGAACGCGAAGTTGACGTTGTCCTGGACCCGGTCGATCACCCGGGGGTGCTCGGGGTCCTCGATGTCGAAGAGGATGCCGTCACCCATGCAGGCGCCGGCCGCGAGGTCCTTCTCCGGCAGCACCGTGATGTCGTGGCAGCCGGTGGTCTTGGAGACGCCCGGGTTGGTGGGACCGCCCGGGTTGCCGCCGCCGTCCGGGCCATCGCCCGGGAAGAGGACGGGGAAGTTGACGACCGCGGCCTGCTCGGGCGCCTTGCGGGGCACCTTGATGACCGAGATGCCGTCGTGCGGGCGCTGGCAGTCCGGGAACGCGTCGTTGGGCGAGTACGAGGAGACGTAGACGTAGACGTTCTTGCCCTTGGGCACGAGCGTGTGGGTGTGCGAACCACAGGCGGTCTCGACGGCGGCGACGTACTTCGGGTTGGCGATGTCGCTGATGTCGAAGATCTTCATGCCCTCCCAGGATTCCTTGACCGAGGCGGGCTGCGAGGTGCTGGCGCAGGAGTCGTCGCTCCGGGAGGAGTCCGTGGAGAGGAACACGAGGTTCCCGGAGACGGAGATGTCGTTCTGGGAGCCCGGGCAGAGGACCTGGGCGACGGTCTTCGGGGCCTTCGGGTCGCTGATGTCGAAGATCCGGAAGCCGTCGTAGTTGCCGGCGAAGGCGTACTTGCCCTGGAACGCGAGGTCCGAGTTGGTGCCCTTGAGGGCGTCCTTCGGGATGTTGGCGAGGTGCTCGATGTTCGAGCTGTGGACGATCTCGTCCACGCCGGGTATCTCACCGCTCTGGATGGCGGCGCGCGCGTCGGCCGCCTGCTCCGCGGAGACCTTGCCCTGTGCGGGGACGTCTCCGGGATCGGGTGTGGCGGCCGCGGGGCCGGCCACGAGCAGTGTGGCGAACAGCCCGGCCGCGGCGGATGCCACGCCCAGGCGTCTGCGCCGTGCACGCGGGTCACGCGTGATGGACGTGGTACGCGGGGTACGCAACGAAGTCACTCCGTCCTCCCTGGTATCCGTTCAGCATTGAACGGGTGTTGGACCCCGGCAGTATCTTCCTTGCCGTGCACATCTCAACAGATGGCAACGCAGATGTAATGAAGGTTTTTGCTCGGACACCCCGAGAAAAGTGCTAGGAACGGACACACTCCCCGCAAGAACACCTGGAGGTCGCGTTGTTGATCCGCTGTCAGCGAGCCGTCGTCGCCGTGGCCCTGTCCGCCGTCGCCGTACTCGCCCTGGCCGCCTGCGAGTCGGGGACGGAGAAGGCCGCTCCGGAGGCCGGGGCCTCGACCGGGGGCTCGGTGGTGGCGCCGGGGAGGCCCGGCGAACCGGCCAAGCGGATATCCCCGGAGGAGGCCGCCCGGCTCCTTCCGGACGAGAGTCCGAACAGCGCCGACTTCCACTACGCGCAGATGATGATCGTGCACCACCGGCAGGCCCTGACCATGACGGCGCTGGCTCCGCAGCGGGCGGGCTCCTCGCAGGTCAAGAAGGTGGCCGAGCGGATCGCGGCGGCGCAGCAGCCGGAGATCGGCGCGATGGAAGGCTGGCTGAAGAACAACGGCGGCCCACGCGAGCAGTCCGGCCACGACCATCACTCGATGCCGGGCATGGCGACCGAGGCGCAGCTGAAGGAGCTGGGGAAGGCGAGGGGCGAGGCCTTCGACAAGCTGTTCCTGCAGCTGATGATCACGCACCACGAGGGGGCGGTGACGATGGCCGCCGAGGTGCTGAGCGAGGGCAACAACGTCCTCGTGGAGGAGATGGCGAACGACGTGATCGCCCAGCAGACCTCGGAGATCAACCGGATGCGGTCGATGTAGGCGGGCGCGACCGCACCGGGAACGCGCACCGCCCCGTCGTACCGGCCCAGGCCGCTCCGTCGTACCGGCTCAGACCGCCCCGTCCTCGCGGGCGGCCTGGGCGGCCGCCGACGCCAGGACGGTGTCGAGGAGGCCGGGGAAAAGGGCGTCGAGGTCGTCGCCGCGAAGGGCGTTGAGCTTCGCCGTGCCCCGGTACACCTGCTGGATGACGCCGCTCTCGCGCAGCACCCGGAAGTGATGTGTCGTCGTGGACTTGGTGACCGGGAGGTCGAAGTACGAGCAGCTGAGTTCGGTGCCCTCGCGCGCCATGTCCCGCACGATGCGCAGGCGCACCGGGTCCGAGAGCGCGTGCAGCACCGCCTCCAGACGGATCTGGTCGCGCGCGGGGTGTTCGAGGGCGCGGGGGCCCGTGGCGGTCGTCACGACGGCGGCTCCACTTCATCCGGGGTCCCGCTCATTGTACGAGAACCCTCGTAGTTTGACAGGCGCCGTACTACGAGAGCTATCGTACTAGCATCCTTCGAGGCATCCCGAAACGGAGTCCGTCATGAGCGCTGCCCTGTTCGAGCCCTACACCCTGCGGTCCCTCACCGTGCCCAACCGGGTCTGGATGGCGCCCATGTGCCAGTACTCGGCCGAGACGACCGGACCGAACGCGGGTGTCGCCACCGACTGGCACTTCGCCCACTACGCCTCCCGGGCCACCGGCGGCACCGGGCTCATCCTGGTCGAGGCGACCGCCGTCGCCCCCGAGGGACGGATCAGTCCGGCGGACCTCGGCCTCTGGAACGACACCCAGACCGAGAGCCTGCGCCGGATCGCCGCCTTCCTCACGGAGCACGGCACGGTGCCCGGCATCCAGATCGGGCACGCCGGCCGCAAGGCCTCCACCAAGCGCCCGTGGGAGGGCCGCGGACCCGTCCCCGAGGGCGGCCCCGGCTGGCAGCCCGTCGCGCCGAGCCCCGCCGAGTTCGCCGAGGGCTACCCGGTGCCGACCGAGCTGACCGTGGAAGGGATCCGGGAGATCACCGGGCAGTTCGCCGACGCGGCCCGCCGCGCGCTCGACGCCGGCTTCCAGGTCGTCGAGGTGCACGGCGCCCACGGCTACCTCATCGGTGAGTTCCTCTCCCCGCACAGCAACCACCGCACCGACGCGTACGGCGGCTCCTTCGAGAACCGGACCCGGCTCGCCCTCGAGGTCGTCGACGCCGTCCGGTCCGTGTGGCCCGAGGAACTCCCCGTCTTCTTCCGGATCTCGGCCACCGACTGGCTGGGCGAGCAGGGCTGGACGGTCGACGAGACCGTACGGTTCGCCACTCTGCTGCGGGAGCACGGCGTCGACCTCCTCGACGTCTCCAGCGGCGGCAACGGCGGACCGGCCGAGATCCCGGTGGGTCCCGGCTACCAGGTGCCCTTCGCGGCCCGCGTCAAGGCGGAGACCGGGCTGCCGGTGGCCGCCGTCGGCCTGATCACCGAGAGCGCGCAGGCCGAGAAGATCGTCGCCAACGGCGAGGCCGACGCGGTCCTCCTCGGCCGCGAGCTGCTGCGCGACGCCTCCTGGGCCCGTCGCGCCGCACGCGAACTCGGCGCGCGGACCCACGCGGCCCCGGCCCCGTACGCCTGGGCGATCTGACCGGCACGTCCCGGAGACCGGGTGCGGGAGTGTCCGGGGGCCGTTGCCGGCGGCCGGGCGGGGAGTGTCCGAGGGGGCGTTGTCAGTGGCCGGGTGCAGACTGGCCCGTATCCGCGACAACGGCGTCCTGGAGGTGGCAGCCATGCCCGACGTACTCCTCACCGTGGGCACCCGCAAGGGGCTCTTCATCGGCCGCAGGCACGACGGCCGGTGGGAGTTCGACGATCCGGCCTTCCCCGCGCAGGCGGTCTACTCGGTCGCCATCGACACCCGGGGGCCGGCCCCGCGCCTCCTCGTGGGCGGGGACAGCGCCCACTGGGGACCGTCGGTCTTCCACTCCGACGACCTCGGCGGGAGCTGGACCGAACCGGCGCGGCCGGCCGTGAGGTTCCCCGAGGACACCGGCGCCTCCCTCGAGCGCGTCTGGCAGCTGCACCCGGCGCCGGACCACTCCCTCGGCGTCGTGTACGCGGGGACGGAGCCGGCGGCGCTCTTCAGGTCGGCGGACGGCGGCGAGTCCTTCGAGCTCGTCCGCCCGCTGTGGGAGCACCCGACCCGCTCCCGGTGGGTGCCCGGCGGAGGCGGCGAGGCCGTGCACACCGTGGTGACCGACCGGCGCGACCCGGACGCGCTGACGGTCGCGGTGTCCACCGCCGGGGTGTTCCGCTCGCGGGACGGCGGGGCCGCGTGGGAGCCCTCCAACCGGGGTGTCTCGGCGGTGTTCCTGCCGGACCCGCACCCCGAGTTCGGGCAGTGCGTCCACAAGATCGCCCAGGACGCGGGCGACCTGGACCGGCTCTACCTCCAGAACCACTGGGGCGTGTTCCGCAGCGACGACGCGGGGGCCAACTGGTCCGACATCGGGTCCGGGCTGCCCTCCGACTTCGGCTTCGCGGTCGCCGCTCACCCGCACCGCCCGGACACCGCCTACGTCTTCCCCATCACCGCGGACTCCGACCGGGTCCCGGCCGGCCGCCGGTGCCGGGTCTACCGCACGACCGACGCCGGGACCACCTGGGAGCCGCTGACCCGGGGGCTGCCCGAGGGCGCCCACTACGGCACGGTGCTCCGGGACGCGCTGTGCACGGACGACGCGGACCCGGCGGGCGTCTACTTCGGCAACCGCAACGGTGAGGTGTACGCGAGCGCGGACGACGGCGACAGCTGGGAACTCCTCGCCGAACACCTGCCGGACGTGCTGTGCGTCCGGGCGGCCGTGGTCTGACGCCGGACGCGGACGGAGCGGACGCCGGGCCCGACACCTGACACCCGACCGCCGACGGAACGGATGCCGGGCCCTACCCGTCGGACACCCCCACCGGGGCGCGCCCGGCGGGTCAGGGCAGGCGCCAGTCCACGGGCTGGGCTCCCTGCTTCAGGAGCAGTTCGTTGGCGCGGCTGAAGGGGCGGGAGCCGAAGAAGCCGCGGTCCGCCGACATCGGGGACGGGTGCGCGGACTCGATCGCCGGCAGGTCGCCGAGGAGCGGCCGGGCGTTGCGGGCGTCGCGGCCCCACAGGATCGACACCAGCGGCTTGCCCCGGGCCGCCAGCGCGCGGATGGCCTGCTCGGTGACCTCTTCCCAGCCCTTGCCGCGGTGGGCGGCCGGCTTGCGCGGGGCGGTGGTCAGCGCCCTGTTGAGCAGGAGGACGCCCTGGCGGGTCCAGGGGGTCAGATCGCCGTTCGAGGGCCTCGGCATCCCGAGGTCGGTGTGCAGCTCCCGGAAGATGTTCTCCAGGCTGCCGGGCAGCGAACGGACCTCCGGCGCCACCGCGAAGCTGAGCCCGATCGCCATCCCCGGCGTGGGATAGGGGTCCTGACCCACGATCAGGACCCGCACCTCGTCGAAGGGCTGCTGGAAGGCCCGCAGCACATGCTGCCCGGCCGGCAGGTACGTCCTGCCCGCGGCGATCTCGGCGCGCAGGAAGTCGCCCATCTCCGCCACACGGCCCGCCACGGGGCCCAGAGCCTCGGCCCAGCCGGGCTCCACCAGTTCCTTCAACGGTCGCGCTGTCACAATCCGTCACTCTACCGGCCTACACCGACACCCGGCCCCTGGCGTTCACCGTCACGCCCCCTAGACTCCGTCCGCTCCCCCACCACTCACACACTCCCGCGAGGACGGTGCACCGTGGTTCCCGTGACTCCCCCGGCTTCCCCGACTTCCGTGAACGAGCCCTCCGGCCCCTCCGGCGGGCTGGTCGTCGGTGTCGACTCCGGTGGTTCGGGGCTCCGGGTCGCCCTGGCCGACGCGGCGAGCGGCGCCGTCCTCGGCACCCGCGTCTCCCGCGAACCGGTGCGGACCGGTCCCGGCGGGATCTCCGCCCGGCACTTCCTCGACCAGGTCCTGCCCGCCGTCCGCGCCCTGACGGAACCCCACGGTGCGCGGCCGGTCGTCGCCGTGGCCGTGGGCGCCGCCGGGATGGCGACCCTCGGGGACGAGCTGCGGGCCGGACTGCCGGGCGCCTTCGCCGAGGCGTGGGGGGCGCGGCGGCTCGCGCTCGCGGCCGACGCGGTCACCGCGTACACCGGGGCGCTCGGGCAGCGGCCGGGCGCGGTCGTCGCGGGCGGCACGGGCATGATCGCGCTCGGCACGGACCTGACGTCCTGGCGGCGGGCCGACGGCTGGGGGCACCTCCTCGGCGACTGCGGCAGCGGCGCCTGGATCGGCCGGGCCGGCCTGGAGGCGGCGATGCGCGCGTACGACGGGCGACGCGGCGGCTCCACGGCGCTCCTGGCCCGTGCCGAGGAGCTCTTCGGGCCGGCGGCCGGACTCCCTGGCGCGCTCTACCCCCGTACGGACCGGCCCGCGGTCCTCGCGTCCTTCGCCCCGGAGGTGGGGCGGTGCGCCGCGGCGGACCCGGTGGCCGCGGACATCCTGGTACGGGCGGCGGGGCACATCGCCGAGACCGCGGAGGCGGTGTGCCCCGCCGGGCCCGGGGCGCCGGTGGCGCTGACCGGGGGCCTGTTCAAGATGGGCGACGCCCTGCTCGTACCGCTGCGCGCCGCTCTGGAGGAGCGGGTCCCGCACGCCCGGGCCGTGGAGCCCGCGGGGGATCCGTCGGCCGGGGCGGTCGCGCTCGCGGCGGCGCTCGCCACCGGCACGCTGCGGCTCCCGGAGGATCCCGCGCTGCTCCGTCTGTTCGGCGAGGTGGCGCCGTAGGCGGAGGCATCCGCCCAGGTGGGAGGCGGTGTGTGGGGGCGGGACGGGGTCAGGACCGGCGCCGAGGGGGGACATAGGGGGGCAGAAGGCGCAGGACCGTACCTCAGCCGACGGCGAGCCGGGTGAAACCAGTAGCATGCGGCGCCATGAGCTCCCCCACTGGGCCTGCTTCCGGCCTGCCTGTACGAATGCCTCGACCCCGTCAGTCCGGGCGGCACCGTCGCCCCGAACCCGCGGCGGCGCCCGAGGGCGCTCCCGCACTGGTTCTCGCTGTGCCCGGCGTGCCGTCCGCCGCCATACGCTCGCTGGCCGAAGAGGTCGTGAGCATCGCCCGTTCCGAGCTGCCCGGCCTCGAGGCCCTGATCGGTTTCGTCGAGGGCGACGACACCGAGTACCCCTCGCTCGCGAACGTGATCGCGGCCGCCGCCTCGCTGCGCGCCGAGCGGTACGAGTTCGCCGTGGCCGCCGGCCGTGAGGTCAGCGCCCCGACGGGCCCCGCCGCGGTCGTCGTGCCGCTGCTCGCCGGTCCGGACAGCGCCCAGACGCGCCAGGTGCGCCAGGCCGTGATGGACGCCGGCGGCACCGCCGAGCTGACCGACGTCCTCGGCCCGCACCCGCTGCTCGCCGAGGCCCTGCACGTGCGTCTCTCGGAGGCGGGCCTGGCCCGTGCCGACCGCGCCCGGCTGTTCACGGTCGCGACGGCCGCCGACGGCATCATCCTGGCCACGGTCGGCGGCGAGGAGGCCGTGCGGGCCGCGGGGATCACCGGCATGCTGCTCGCCGCGCGCCTCGCCGTCCCGGTGATGGCCGCCGCGCTCGACCAGGAGGGCTCGATCGCCTCCATCGCCGAGCAGCTGCGCGCCGCCGGCTCGGAGCAGCTGGCCCTCGCCCCGTACCTGATCGGCCCCGAGCTCGCCGAGGGTCTCCTCGACGAGGCCTCGAAGGAGGCCGGGTGCGCCGCGGCCGAGCCGCTGGGGGCCTACCCCGCGATCGGCAAGCTGGTGCTCTCGCAGTACACGGCGGCGCTCGGCATCCCGCCGCAGCAGCCGCAGGGCGCGCCCTCGCTCTGAGGGCCGCGCGACCCCGCCCGTACGCCGAAGGGCCCGCACCGGACGTCCGGTGCGGGCCCTTCGGCGTACCTCCGCATACCTCGCGTATCCCCGCGTGTCTCGTGTGTCCCGTGCGCCTTGTGTGTCCCGTGTGTCCCGTGTCCCGTCTCAGCCGAAGACGACGCAGGAGGCCGCGGGGGCCCCGATCGCGCCCGTGCGCGCGGGGATCCCGGTCTCCGGGTCGAGGGTGAACCAGGTGACGTCGCCGGAGCGCTCGTTGGCCGCGTACAGGTGCCGTCCGGACGGGCCGAGGGTCAGGTCACGGGGCCAGGTGCCGCCGCAGGGCACGGTGGCGACGAGGGCGGCCCCGGCACCGTCGGGGGCGAGGGCGAGCACGGCGAGGGTGTCGTCACCGCGTACGGCGGCCCAGAGGAACCGTCCGTCGGGGGAGACGACGATCTCGGAGGGGTAGCTGGGGCCGGGGGTGCCCTCGGGGACGACGGGGGTCTCGCCGAGCGGTACGAGCACGCCCGTCGCGGCGTCCCAGCGGCAGACGGTGACGGTGGGTGCCAGCTCGTTCAGGACGTACGCGTGGGTGCCGGCCGGGTGGAAGGCGAGGTGGCGGGGTCCTGTGCCGGGACGCAGCGCGGTCTCGCCGTGGAGACCGAGCGTCCCGGTCGTCGGGTCGAGGACGCAGACGCGCACGGAGTCGGTGCCGAGGTCCACGCTGACGACCCACCGGCCGCTGGGGTCGGGGAGCACCTGGTGGGCGTGCGGGGCGGCCTGGCGGGCGGCGACCGGTCCACTGCCCTCGTGCCGCAGGACGGTCGTGGCGGGGCGTGCGGTGCCGTCCTCGGCCAGGGGCAGGGCGGTGACGCTGCCGGAGGTGTAGTTGGCGGTGAGGAGGTGGCCGGCGGTGACGGCGAGGTGGGTGGGGCCCGCGCCGTCGACGGGGACGGACGCGCCGAGCGGCCGGGGTACGGGTCCGGTGACGTCGAAGGCGGCCACGGCTCCCGGCTCGGTCTCGGACACGGCGTGGAGGACGGGGCCCGCGAGGGCGAGGAACGAGGGGTCGGCGAGGGCGTCGCTGCCACCGGTGACGGTCAGCGCGCCCGTCTCCTCGTCGACCTCGGCGGCCAGGACGCCCCGCCCGCCGGCCGAGGTGAACGAGCCGATGTAGGCCCGTACCGCGCTCCGCCCCTGAACCGTCCCTGTGCCGCCCACGACGCCTCCCCTGTCCGCGGGGCCGGTCGCGGTCGACCGGCCTGCCGTCCGGCCGACGGTAGCAGGCTGCGGTCTAGACCAAAGCTGCCGACCGGGGCTCGGGCGGCCGGGTCGGCGGGATACGCGGGGAGGTGCGGAGCGGCGAGGTCGACGAGGGCCGGCTCCGGACCGTGCGGACGGCCGAGGGCCGCCTCGGCGGCGGGATGTGGTGGTGCGGTACGCCCGCCGCTTCGTCCGCGGAGGCCCGTACCGGCCTTCCCGGGGGTACGAGGGCGTGGACCGCGGCCCGACGCGCGGGGCGGCGGCCATGAGCCGGGCGTCGTGCGAGGCGTACGGGTCGGCGACGACGGCGAGGGCCCCGGGTCTCCCGGGCGCGGTCGTCCAGGAGCGCGAGTATCCGGCGCGTCCGGGTCCTGCGGGCCCGCAGGGCCCGGGGCACGAGGGGTGTGAGGGAGAGCCGGACACAGCCGAGCAGGATCGGCGGCGTGCGGCGCCGGGCCGGCCCCCGGGTCGCCCGCGGGGCGCCGGGCGGGGGTGACAGTGGTGCGGAGGCGCACGGAGGTCACGGCCCGCTCGATCCGACGACCGGACGCGGCAGGCGCGACGGCGAAGGCCCGCGCCGCCAGCGCGAAGTCCGTCAGCGGCCGGCTCCGGCCTCGGAGCAGACCGCCCCGCACGGTCCCCCTCTCAGGAACGGACCATCCACGCACCGGGCGGAGTCCGCAGCGGAGCGTCCAGCTCCGTGAGCACGCGAGCGAGCCCCCTCGCATGGGCGAGAGCCGGCGCACCCGGGTGGACATCGCCCTCGGTCCGGAGGTGACCGTCCGGCTCCACCGCGGCCCCCTCGCGGGAAGTGAGGGCTTCCACGGCGGCCTCGACCCGCCAGCAGGCGGCAGCCAGACGAGCGTCGTGGCCGGCGTCCGGGTCGGCGGCCACGGCCACCAGTCCCCGCACCTCTCCGGCCGCTTCGTCGAGGAGCACCAGGACCCGGCGCGCTCGCGCCTTCCTGCCCCTGAAGGGGTTCAAGGGGTGCACCAGCGGAGCCAGCGAGAGCCGCACACGCCCGAGAAGCGCCTCGAGCTCGGCGGCGTGCGGCGTCGGGTCGGCGGCTTCCTCGCCGGCGAGACGCCGAACGGACGCCGAGGTGGCGGACCGGACACAGAGGAGCGCTCGCTGGATCCAGGCGTCGTTGGTCGTGTGCGTCCGGACGGGAAGGACCAGCGTCACGGCGAGACCGGCACACACGGCCCCGACGCCGGTCTCGGCCACGCGCAGGAGGAGCAGCGCACCGTCCAGCACCCCGAGGAGGCCGTAGAGCAGGCTGGCCATCACGGTGACCGCCAGGATCATCCAGCTGTACGAGACGGCGGCGGTGTAGAAGATCCCGAACACGCACACGGCGACCAGCAAGGCGGTGGCGACGGGCGCGCCGCCCAGCGGGACGGCGACGAGGAACCCGGCGGCGATGCCGGTGACGGTGCCGAGGAGGCGGCGGAAGCCCCGTACGAGCGTCTCGCCCCGTGAGGCGGTGTTGACGAAGATCCACCAGACGGTGCCGACGGCCCAGTACCAGCGCTCCTCCGAAAGGAACTGTCCCACGACGAGGGCCGCCCCCGAGGCGACGGAGACCTGGACGGCCTGACGGGTGGTGGCCCGGGCGAGCCCCGTCCCGGGCAGAGCGGCGGGCACCGCCGGCGGAGGCACCCGACGCTCGATGGGCCACAACGCGAAACGCACGGTCGCGACCGCGCCCAGGGCGATGACGGTGGCCGCGTACAGCTCGGGAAGCTGGGCGGGGAGCGCGTGCAGGAACTGCGTCACGAAGAACTGCATGAACGCGAAGATGCCGAGGGCGTGGCCGCGCGGTCCCCAGCGGCGCGCGTACACGCCGGCGAAGATCACGAGCAGCCAGACCGCGTCGCGGACGGACGGCGCGTCGTGCAGGAGGGTCGCGAGCGCGAGCACGGGGAAGCCGACCGTCGGCAGCAGGGCGGTGGTGACGGCCTGGCGGCGCACCGTGGGGTCGGCCACCGTGAAGAGCGCGAGCAGCGCGGCGAGACCGGCGGTGATGGACGCGACGAGGGACAGGCCGAGCAGTTCGGCCAGGGCGACCGCGAGCGCGACGCCGAGAACGGCACGCAGCGAGACCCTGAGCCGGACGCGCCCCGGGTCCGGGGCCATGAAGTACTTCTGCAGCTTCCGCACGGCGGCCAATCCCGCCCCCCTTGATCTGTCCCTCACCGCGCGCGAGACTCCCCCGGGGTGGTGGGGGCTCGGACACGACGAAAGCACCGCGGGCCGGTCCGGCCTCGTCGCCGGACGGCGCTGCGCGGCGCCGAAGATGTGTGATGGCTACAAGGATAGACCGAAGGGGGCGCAGCGGTTCAACCGACGGACGAAACACCGGGCCATTGGCCCACCGTCACAGCGGAGCGGGTGACCGGGTGGAGCCATTGGCCCACACCGCCGGGCCGGGAAGGGAGCGCGCGGCTTTCCGTCGGCTCCGTTTGGAGGACCTGTTCCGGGTTATCCCCCGAGGGGATGAATTCCCCGGAGCGGAGGGGAGATCGTGACGGCTCCGCCGGTTTTCCGCGCAGTGCTCCACAGCGGCACCGCGCGCATCGCCTCCGTGCGCCCCTCTTCCCCCTGGGCAGGCACATGACCGAGAACGAGAACGAGATCGAGCTCAAGGCCATCGCGGCGCTCACCGCTCTACGCGGTGGCGTCGGAGCGGACTACGTCTCCGAGCTGCTCGGCGAGGTCATTCCGACGTCGTTCCTCGTCCCTGACACCGGCGATCCGGCCGCGGTCGGGGCCGCTGTGCTCGACCAGCTCTCCGCACCGCTGAGCGCCTTGATCAACGGATTCGTGCTGGCCTTCGAACAGCTGGCGGACGTCTACGACCAGACGGAGCCCGAGACACCCACCGACGTCATCCTGCAGTCGCTCGCACTGGCCCTCGCGCGCGAGCAGGAGTGATCCCGCCGCTACCCGGCAGGACGGACGAGGCCCTCTCCCGACCGTCGCCGGGCACCCGCCGCGGGCCACGTCGACGACGTACGGCTTCGGCCGGGCGGACCGGGCCCCGACGACCTCGCCGTCGGCCGGATCAACGGGGTGGCGGTACTCCGCGTCGATGCCCGGTGCACCCCTTGACAGCGGAAACCACGGCGCATTACTCACATATGCAGCGACGTGTACCTTATGTGCATCATGTGCATCCGGAAATGCCCTGGCACACCTCCGGCGACAAGAGCCCGAGGCGGCCCGGCGGGAAGGGAGGCGGGTATCCCATGGACTATCTGTCGGTTTCTTCCTACCGCTACGACGGTCGGCCGGTCGTCGAGGTGTCCGGCGAGCTCGACATCGCGACCCGCGACCAGCTGCGCCGACGGCTGCACGAGGTGATCACCGCGCACAGCCCCGCGCCCGTCATCGTCGATCTGAGCGGCGTGGAGTTCTGTGACGCGGCCGGCCTCGGTGTCCTCGTCACCGCGCGCCGCGAAGCCAGGCAGCGGTCCGGCGAGCTTCGTCTGGTCAGCCGCAGGCAGTCCTTCCGGCACCTGCTGGAGACCACCCGGCTGGACGGCACCATGCCCCTGTACGACAGCCTCGCCCACGCCGTACGCGATCACCGGGCAACGAGCACCGGGGACGGATCTCCCGGTCCTGCCGCGCCCCGGGTGGAGAGGGTCGCCTTCACCTGCGGCCATTGCTGGCACGAGTGGACACGCGACTACGAGGTGCAACGCTCCCCTCACGGCAACGGCAACGGCAACGGCAACGGCAACGGCAACGGAGAACGGCGTGCCGCCGAGCGGTACTTCCGCAACGGGGCGGAGGTGCCATCGCCCTACGCCCCCAGCGGCGCACCTCCATGCCCCCGATGCGGGCGGCACTGGCTGGGCCGTCTCGCCGCCGAGCTGCCCGAGCGCCCGCGGAGCACCGTCCCGGCGCGGTAGCCGGACACCGCGCACCGCTGCCGCCGAGGCCGACGAGGACCACGCCCTCGGCGGCGTGCCGCTCGCGGACGAGCCGGCCGACGTCGACCGTGCCCGCGTCGGCCATGTCGGTGGCGCGGGCGTCGCCGATGTGGGTGTTGTGCTCCCGGACGGCCGCCTTCGCCGCGTCGCCGTGGTGGTCCATCAGCCGGTCGAGGGTGTCGGCCATGTGCACGTCGCGGATGTTCCACGACTCGGACCCGCCGGCGACCATCGCCCGGTGGTAGCGCTCCGCGCCGACCAGTACCTCCGCGTTCTGCCGCGCGACGAAGTCGGCCGCCCACCCGTCCGTCCCGGCCGTCTCCTCGGCGCGCCGCCGCAGCCGCGCCAGCGGCTCCAGGACCTCGTTCTCGCAGCTCGTCGAGACCAGCCGGGAGGCCCTGGCGTACGCCCGCGGGTCCCTCGCGCACGGCTCGGAACACGCGTACGCCTCACGGGCGTGCTCCACCTCCTGCGGGGTGTGCTCGGCGAGGTGGTCGAGCACGGCGTGCGGCGACTCCCACAGGCTGTACACGTCAAGGCCGTAGAGCCCCGTCCGCCGGTCCGGCGGCAGCCACTCGTCGTGGCGGCGCAGCCGGCGGGTGAAGCCCAGCACTTCGGTGTTGGCCCACATCCACGTGGGCCGGCGCCGGAACTCCTCCAGGGCCGTCAGCGGATCGGCGGGAGCGTCGGGGGCCGCTGTGACGGCCTGGCTGACGGCGTAGCAGTCGGGCCGGTCGCCCTCCACCGCGACGAAGGAGAAGCCCCTCTCCTCGATCAGCCGGCGTCCTCCAGCGGCAGGGCGTCGGTCCTCACCTGCCCGGCCTGTTCCGTCAGGGACGTGTCCACGGTGTCCCCCGGTGGCTGCTCGGCGCCTCTGCCGTGAGCCGTTGGTCAGATGTGGCCCGTGCTGCCCGCGAAGAGGGTTTCGGCGAGTTCGTCGTCGATCAGGGGCCGCACCTTGGCGGCGAGGGCCGCCTCCTGATCGCGTTCGACGGCGAGGTCGCCGCGCGGGACGACGCCCATCGGCCGGTCCTCGACCGTCACGGGCAGCCGGTACAGGACTTTTCGGCGCGCCTGCCCTCGTGCCGTCGGCAAAACACGGTCGCGGTCGGCACGGCCCGGGCCTCGGAGGCGCGCGAGGAAGCCGGCGTGATCAGTCTGTCCGCCGTCGTCGGGTCTGTTCTGTTCGTGGGCCGTGCCATTCGGCGAGGAGGACGGTGGCGTCGTCGTTGAGTTGTCCGTCGTGGTGTTCGAGTACGGCGTGTACGAGGCGGCGCAGGGTTTCCGGGACCGGTAGTGCGGCGGCCTGTTGCCGGACGATGAAATCGAGGAAGTGGTCGAGTCCGAACTCGCGGCCGTGGCGGTCGCGGGCCTCGGTGATGCCGTCGGTGTGAAGGATGAGCCGGTCGCCGGCCTGGAGCTGTTCCCGGTGGACGTGGGCGGGCAGGCCGAGTTCGGTGCCCAGCGGGTGGCTGGGCGGACGGTCGAGCACGGTGATCCAGCGGCCTTCGCGGATGAGGACGGGCGGCAGGTGCCCGCAGTTGATCCAGGAGAGGAGGCCGGTGTCCAGGTCGAGGTCGGCGAGGACGGCGGTGGCGTAGCGGTCGTGGGTGAACTGCTCGATCAGCATGCTCTCGATGCCGTCCCGTGCCCGGTTGAGGCTCGCGCCCTGGCGGCGCTGGTTGCGGCAGGTGGCCATCGCGAGGTTGGCGGTGAGGCCGGCGGCCGTGTCGTGGCCCATGGCGTCGAAGATCGCGAGGTGGGCGACATCGCCCGCCGTCGCGTAGTCGAAGGCGTCCCCCGCGGTGGCGTAGGCGGGCTCCATGGCCGCGGCGATGGTGACCCTGGGGCCGGTGTAGGTGCGCGGGGGCATCAGCGTCCACTGCATCTCCGCCGACACCGACATGGGTTCCAGGCGGGTGAGCCGGGCGTAGGAGTCGCTGTGCGGCCGTTGGGAGACGAGCATCAGCCCGACCACGGAAGCGAGGTCCTCCATGGCCTGGACGGCCTCGTCGTCCGGCTCCTTCCGGAGGGTGAGGCCCAGGACGCCGAGGCGCTCCGTGCCGTCCAGGAGGGGGATCCAGTACTGGATGTTCCCTTGACCGGGGGCGGAACGGACGCGCAGGGTCTGGAAGACCCGTCCCGCCAGGGTGCCGTCGACCTTCAGTTCCTCACCGCCCCGGCCGGCGTCGAGGCCCTCTCCTGTGACCTCGCGCAGCGTGTCCTCGCGCAGGTCCACCACGTAGATGCGCGCCCGGTGGAAACCCGCCGCCGCGGCATGCCGCCTCACCAACGCCGGAAGCTGCTCGAACGCGGCCGTGTGGCTGGCCCTGAGCAGTCCTTCCAGCATGCGCGTATCACCGGTGGCAGGAGCCATGAACCTCATCCTGCGACGAAGGGCTCGCCCCCACCACCCAGGGCGACGGCGGGCGACGTCCTCAGCTCACGTCGGCGCACGTCGGCGCACGTCGGCGCACGTCGGCGCACGTCGGCGCACGTCGTGCCCCCTGTCCCGCCGCCCGGACGACGACGACCCGAAGTGGGCCGGACCGCGAAGGATGGGACGGCACCGGAAGGGGCACTCCGGAAAGCACGTGGAGACGTGTTCGACCGTCGGCCGTTCGAAGGGATACGGCACCCCTTCCCGTCCGACGCGAAAGGGCAGTACCCCGGGACACGGTTTCGCCGTGGTGAAGACACCCCCGCGAACGAACCGGCCGAGGGCACCGGCTCCCTGTCGTCCGGCGGACGACCGCGCGGACGACCGCGTCGCCCTCCCGCGATCATGACGTGGGTACGGAGGGAGGCGGCAGCCCATGGCGCGCCTGCTGGTCCAGAACGACGACGTGGTCGTACGGCTGTCGTGGCGAGAGGCGCTTCTCGCCGGGTGGCGAGCCAGTCGGGACGGAGCAGGTCCACCCGGCCGTACAGGGGGTGATCGGTGCCTGCTCCGCAACCGAAGGGTTCACCGCGCCGGTGCGGCGGAGACCGGCCTTGGCGCTGCGGGAGGAAACGTGCGCGAGGCGAAGGGGGTCGGTGGTCATTGCGGATCGCGGACTGCTTCCACCGCCTCCCGGACGTCTGAGTGCGGGTCGCCGGCGAGGCCGTCCAGCAGTTCGGTGACGCCCGGGGTGGACCAACGGGCGACCGCCCACACCAGGTCCTCCCGCACACCGGGGTCGGGGTGGGTGGCGAGGCGGCTCAACCGGGCGAGCGGGCCGCGCCGACGCATTCCGAACCAGTGCAGCGCCTCCCGCAGCGCGGCCGGGTCCCCGGGGTCACCTGCTTCGACCCGGGCGAGCAGCACTCTGGAGGGTGGCGGCGGACCGTCCAGCGGATGCGGCAGCCGCTCGCGCAGGCGCCGCGCCCCGTACCCGCCGCGCACGCGGCACCCGAAACAGGTGCAGGGGCGCGCACCGTGCGCGTCCGGCAGGTAGCGCCAGCCCGCCACCTGCGGCGCGGCGCGGACCCGGTGCACTTCACGCGGCCGGATCGCCCGGGGGACGAACACCTCCCACCCGCGCGGGTCCTCCAGGGCCGCGATCCGCCGCACCGCCTCTGACGCGGAAACGGTGGCCTGGGCATCCCGCGCCCGGTCGGTATAGCGTCCTACCAGCACGTCCTGGGCGTCGTCGAGTCGCACGTGGACTGCCACAAGCCCGCCCCGGCTGCCGAAACGGGCCAGCTCGCGCAGCCATTGGTGGGTGAGGGTGTACGACGGCAGGACCGGGAAGCAGTAGACCCCCCGCGCGCTGCCCTGTCCGTGGCTGACCGCCCGGATCCCGGACCGCCGGATGCGCGGCGCGTTCGCCGCTGAGGTCAAGTGCACGAACATCGCCATGACACGGGATATTAGGTGCCCCATCCCACGGCATCGACTGCGCGTACGGGACACAGCACCATCGATCATCCAGGTTGATCCAGCGCTGTGCGCTCGGCGTGGCGCAGCCAGTCGGTGTACCAGCGAGCGAAAGTCACCGGAGCCCCGTCGTCGTTGCGCAGTGGGGCGAGGTCGACCTCGTCCGCACGGCCGTCGGTCCACATCGTGCCTCGATGCGCGCCGCTGATCACCAGCCAATCACGCGTGGCGCAGCCGCGGTGGGAGACGACGACGGCACCGACGGTGCGATCAGGGTTGAACATGACGGCGTTCCAGCGTTCGTCCCACGCCTCGATGGCGTCGTCGAACTCTTCGGCTTCGTCGAAGTCCTCTTCCTCAGGGTGCTGGGCCGCCAGTTCCTCCAGCAGCTTCGGGTCCGGGCCCTGCTCGGGAAAGGGCTCGGCAAGCCGGGACAGGTCTGCCAGGTCGGCGCCGTCGCCCTCCCACCGCCAGCGGCCTTGCACTCGCCGCACCGGGAACACGCCATAGGCGGGACCAGCGCCACCCGCGCCCACACGAAGGAGGAACGTTCGGAAATCCTCCGGCAGCCGCACCTTCATCTGCGCCTCGAGCTCAGCGAGCTCGGCATGACTGAGCGGCGGCTCCAGAACCCGCTTGTGCCCCAGGGCCCCGAACACCTCGTTGCCCGCAGGGTACGTCCCCAAAGCCTCGACCCGTTGACGGATGCCCGCCCCTCGCTGATCAGCCATGCGTAAAAGGTAGGCGCCGCCACGGACACCGACGCCGACGGGCCTTCCCGGAAGCCAGGCAGGGCCAGTTCAAACCGTTCCCACCCGGGCCGAAGGAGGCCGACGTCTCGACGGTGGACGTCCCGGAGCCGGCCGTCAGGGCTCTGGACCAGACGGAGGACGAGATCGCCTCCATCGTCGCCCGCTGGACCGGCATCCCCGTCAGCCGCCTCCTTGAGAGCGAACGGCAGAAGCTGCTGCGGCTCGACGAGATCCTCCACGAGCGGGTCATCGGCCAGAACGAGGCCGTCCAGCTCGTGGCGGACGCCGTCATCCGCGCCCGCTCCGGGGTCAAGGACCCACGCGGGCCCATCGGTTCGTTCCTGTTCCTCGGCCCGACCGGCGTCGGCAAGACCGAACTCGCCCGCACCCTTGCGGCCGCGCTGTTCGACACCGAGGACAACATGATCCGCCTCGACATGAGCGAGTACCAGGAACGGCACACCGTCAGCCGTCTGATGGGCGCCCCGCCCGGATACGTCGGCTACGAGGAAGGTGGCCAGCTCACCGAGTCCGTACGCCGCAAGCCGTACTCCGTCGTGCTGCTCGACGAGGTGGAGAAGGCCCACGCGGACGTCTTCACCACCCTGCTGCGGCTGCTCGACGACGGACGCCTCACCGACGCCCAGGGCCACACCGTCGACTTCCGCAACACGGTGGTGGTGATGACCAGCACCATCGGCTCGCAGTACCTGCTCGAAGGGGTGACGCCGGACGGCGAGATCAAGGAGGAGGCCCGGGCCGCGGTCATGGCCGAACTGCGCGCCCACTTCCGGCCGGAGTTCCTCAACCGGGTCGACGACGTGGTCCTCTTCAAGCCGCTGACGCTGCCCGAGATCGAGCGGGTCGTGGACCTGCTGACCGAAGACGTACGCCGACGGCTCGCCGGCGACGTCACGGACGGCTCGACGGTCACCGTCGACCTCGACGGCGACCGTCTCACGGTGGGCCGGACGGCTCCCGGAACCGGGGCGGCGCCGCAGGCGGAAGCGGCCTGGGACGCACGGCCGGAACCACGGACCGGCCACGGACCACGGTCGAACCGCAGGTCGGTGCGTGGTGCGCTCCGGCGCCGTAGGGCGCCCCGGCACCGCGGCGGCGCGGCGGCGCCCGGCCGGTCCAGGTCCACTGCCTGGTCCGCTGCCGTCAGACAGTCGCCTGACGGCTCGCCGCCGAGGACACGAACCAGTCGCTGACGGCGTCGGTCACCTGCGCCAGCGCCTCCGGCTTCTCGAACAGGTACCGGGCGCCGTTCACCACGAGGACCCTGTGCGGGGCGGGCAGCCGCTCGGCAGCCGCCCGGTTGAGCCGTACGACGGTGCCGTCGTCGCCGCCGGCGATGAGCAGGACCGGCGCGCGCACCCGTTCGAGCGCGTCGCCCGCCAGGTCCGGCCGGCCTTCCCAGGCAGCCACCGCGTACACCCGTTCCGGCCGCTCGGCGGCCGCCACCAGCGCCGCTGCCGCGACCGTGCCCGCACCGAACAGCCCCACCGGAAGTCCGCTCGCGTCAGGGCCTTCGTCCAGCCAGTCGATCGCGGCCACCAGGCGCCTCGCCAGCAGCGGAATGTCGAAGCGGTGCTCGACCGTCAAGGCGTCCTCGCGCTCCTCACGCTCGGTCAGCAGGTCGAGCAGCAAGGTGCCCGACCCGGCACGGCGCAGTGCGGCGGCGACCGTGCGATTGCGCGGACGGTGCCGTGAGCCGCTGCTGTCGTAGGCGAACAGGACCACCGACCGAACCGGGCCGGGAGTCACCAGTTCACCGGTGAGGAGCGCACCGTCCGCGGGAACCGTCGCCTTTCTGGAGATCATGTCGAGATCAGCTCTTCCTGATTGTCCTGCCGGGAACAGGTCCCACAGCAGCGACTACCCGGAAGACGGGTCCGCACGCGCGGGCCGATTCGCCCACGTCCCTGGGCAGCGGACAGCGGCAGCGGTGTCCTGGCCGCGTCGCGGACTTCGCGAAGGGACGGCCGGTTCCGGACCGGTCGCCGCCGCCGCTGTCCTGTGCCGGTTCTCCTTCGCCTCTCGTACGTCGGTGTCGGGCCGGACCAGGAATCCGCCCCGGCCGTCGAAGCGCACCTCGTACACGGCGTCGAACCCGTCGCCGGGCGTAGGCCGGCGGAGTCTGGTGAACGTGGCGAGGATGCCCACGTCGGGTACGCGCTCCCGGCCCTGCCGTGTGGCGTTACGACGTTGGGAACCGGCGATGTCCGGCGGGAACCAGTACGCCGTGACGGTCGCGCCGTGGACGTGGGCGGCTGACACGAGCGGTCGCCACTCGTCGGACGACGGGTTCGTGTTGTCGACGGCCACGGAACGGCCCTCGGCGAGCTCGGCCTCCACCAGGCGCATCTGCCTCTCCTGCTTGCGCCGGGCCGCGCGGGGGAAGAGGTCCTTGCTGACCAGCGCGTAGCGACCGGCCAGAAGCTGTCCGTAGAAGGTGGACTTTCCGGACGCCTGCAGCCCGACCAGCACGGCGACGTCGAGAACTCCCGCGTCGGGCGGCCCGCCGGGAGGCCCACCGCTCGCGGTCCGCTCGTGCGGCGGGGGCTCCGGCGGCGCGGAGCCCGGTCCTCTGCCCATGGTCCGCCGTAGTCTCCTCACTCCTCCAGCTCTTCCTGGACGGGCGTCCCGGGGGTGTCCCGCACGGTCGGAACGTTCGCGTGAGGCACGGGTCCCTCCTCCCGTGGACACACGGGGCGCCTACCCCGCCACGACCACCTGTAACGGCCGCGAGGCGATCCCGCGGTCACCGCGTACGCCTGCTGATCACGCCCGGACGGCGCCCGGGACCACGGTCGCGGTCACTGCCAGGAGGGCATGCCCGCTCCCCCGGAGCACGAGGGTCCTGGGCCGACCGCTCGGGCCCGGGGGCGGGCGTCGACGTGATCAGGTCGGGGTCAGGTGGTGTAACCGGAGTTGAGCTCGACGTAGCCCTCGGTCAGGTCGCATCCGTAGACGGTGAACTCGCCGTCCGCGATGCCGAGTTCGACGTGGACGACGACCTCGTCCCCGGAGAGGTAGTCGCGGGCGCGCTCGAGCATGGCGTCGTCCGGCTCCTCGGGGAACATCTCAAGGTCGCCGTAGTGGATCCGCACCCGGACCGGCTCGATGTCGAGCTCCTCGTCGAGCTTGCCGATGGCCATCGCCACGCGCCCCCAGTTGGGGTCCGCGCCGTGCACCGAGGTCTTGACCAGCGGCGAGTTCACCACCGCCTTGCCCACCCTCTTCGCCTGGGCCGTGTCGCGGGCGCCGGTGACCCGCACCTCAAGGAGTTTGGCGGCGCCCTCGCCGTCCGAGGCGATGTTCCGGACCAGGGACAGCGCGGCCCGGTACAGCACCTGCTCGAACTCCGCCTCGTCCACCGGCCCCGCCAGACCGTTGGCGAACACGGCCGCGGTGTCGCTCGTCGAGGTGTCGGTGTCGATGCTGAGCGCGTTGAACGTCTTGTCGACCACCCGGCGGAAGACGGCGTCGAGCCGCTCCGCCTCGATCTCGGCGTCGGTGAAGAAGAAGGTCAGCAGCGTCGCCATGTTGGGCTCGATCATGCCGACGCCCTTCGCGATGCCCACGACGACGGCGTCGCCGCACCGCAGGTACACGGACTTGGTGCGGGTGTCGGTGGTCATGATGGCGGCGGCGGCCGCCTCGAAGTCGGCGGGCGGCAGGGGCGTCGGCATCTTGGCGATGCCCTCGCGGATGCTCTCGATGGGGTAGGGCCGTCCGATCACGCCCGTCGACCCGATCACCAGCTCCTCGGGCAGGACCCCGGCCTTCTCCGCGGCGAGCCTGCGCACCTCCTCCGCGTGCGCCGCGCCGACCTTTCCGGTCGCCACGTTGGCGTTGCGGGAGACGACCACCATGCCGCGGCTCCGCCGCAGGGCGGCGTCGTCACGGCTGAGGACGACGCTCGGGCCGGCGAAGCGCGACTTGGTGAACACCGCCGCGGAGACGGCCGGAACCTCCGACACCACCACCGTGAAGTCGTGCGCGGTGTCCTTCAGTCCCATGTTGGCGCTGTACGAGCGAAACCCCAGGGGTACTTCCAGGCTCATGGCCCATCACCTTTCACTCAGACTCTCACTGCATCAAAATGTCAAGGGCAGCATACTTACTTAGCGTAGAAGCGTTGCACGATTCCACGAAGTGCGCCGGACGACATGGGCGATGGAACTCTTCGGCTCGTATGCATAAACGCCATACATATGCGTGGCCCGCCCGAAGAAGCCCCGCCCCGGCCCCGGGGTCAGTCGAGCCAGCCCCGGGCCATCGCCCTGGCGCCCGCCTGGAAGCGACTGTCGGCCTCCAGCCGGTCCATCATGTCGGTCATCAGCCGGCGCAGCGTGCGGGAGGACACGCCGAGGGATCGCGCGATCGCCACGTCCTTGAGCCCCTCGGCGAGCATCCGGACCAGTGCCCGTTCCCGTTCGTCGAGCTCGGCGTCGGCCGCCTCGGACTGGCCCTGGGGCCCCCGGTTCGCCGATTCGTCGATGGGTGGCACGACGGCTCCGTGCACCCAGCAGTGCTCGAAGATCTGGAGGAGGACGTGGACGACCTCCGGGCCCTTGAACTCCAGTGCGGCGAAGCGGCCTTCGCGGGGAGGCGTGGAGGCGTAGCCGAGCGTGCCGTCCACCACGATCAGCCGGAGCGGCAGCACGGAGGCGACGCGCACCTCGGCACCCGCTTCCTGCAGGTTTCGCAGATGGGTCCGCCCGTAGGGGATGCGGATCATGCAGTCGAGGTGGATCGAGCGCATGGACACGCCGCGCTTGAGGGCCTGCTGGTTCCGCTCCATGCTCTCCGCGAGCATGTTGGCCGACAGCGGAGTGCCCGGATGCATGCTGAGGACCTCCTTGCGGGCCCGGACGGCGGCGCTCTCCAGGGCGGAGACCACCTCGTCCTCGCTCTCCAGGAGGGTCACCCCGAAGCCCCCTCGGCCGGCCGCCTGCATGGCCATCAGGTTCTCGCTCAGCGCCGCGAGGACGCCCTTCCCCCGGTGCAGCTCCTCGAGGCGCCGCCGGAGCGACTCCTCCTCCCGTTCGAGCACGCGGGCGAGGGCGACCTCGGGCGACGCCGGTATCGGCGCCGGGTGCGCGGGGCTCGACCGGACCAGCCCGTTGTCGATCAGGAAGTCCATCGCGGAACCGAGCGCCCCGGCTTCCGCCTGGAGCTGCTCCCGCGCGTCCCGTAAGGTCGATCCGGGTGTGGTGACCAGGAAACGGAACAGTTCCTGGATGACATTGGCCCCCTCGTTCATCCGCCGACAACCCCCATGTTGAGTAACGCTCCCGACAGCAGCGACCTCGATCGCCGCATACGCATGCATGAAACCTCATAGTTCCCGATGGCTCGGCGCGCGGCGGGCGGAACGCTTCGCGCCGAATGGGGAGTTATCGACCCCGTCAGGCGTTATGCGTCCTGTGGATCATTCGACGAACGCGGCTTTCTCCTCAGATCCTTCACGGCTTCGGGCCCACCCTCGCCATTCTTCCTCCGTCTCACGATTCGAGACGAAAACGTCCATGTCCACTTTCCGTCATGTCCGCTCACGGACACCCGCCAGGTCTGTACCGCCACCCGCCGCCCGGTCATGCTGAGGTGTCGGCCGGGCGGAACGAAGACCTCCCCCGGCTGGGGATCGTCTTTCCTGGGGGAGTTACATCACATGAGCGCACGTCGCATGTCCATGGGTACCTGTTCGAACCGGACCCCGCTCTGTCGCAATCTGTCCTCGCTCGCGGCCGCGGTCGTGGCCACGGCGGGACTGGCGGCGGCCGTACCGGCCGAGCTCGCGTCCTCCGGGGCCCGCCCCCTGACGTCCCTTCAGCAGACGGAACCCCTGGCGGCGCGGGACGACTTCGCCTGGGGCTGAGACGTGCCCGTCCGCCGATCGCGTGACGGTCACGTCACCCCGCCCCGCTGCCGGGGTCGAGAAATTCCGATCTTCACAGAAGGGCTGCTGGGTGTCATCGATCAGTACTGCGGCGGTGAGCATGGAATGCGAGCTGCTGCCCGAAGGGGTCGCCCTCGTCGAGTTCTCGCAGGCACATGAGCAGAACCCGTTCAGCAGTTCGCGCATGCGTGAACTGACCGAGCTCCTGCTCGACCTGGACGGCAACGACGACGTCGCCTGCGTGGTCCTGTACGGCGGACCGGACCGGTCCTTCGGCGCCGGTGGCGACTTCAACGAGGTGTCGGAGTTCCACGGCGGCGACGAGGTCGACGCGTGGATCGACGACATCACCACGCTGTACAGCACCGTCGCCGGCATCTCCAAGCCCGTCGTGGCCGCCATCGACGGATACGCGATCGGCGTCGGGCTGCAGATCGCCCTCTGCTGCGACCTGCGCATCGGCAGCAGCTCGGCCAAGCTCGTGATGCCGGAGTTCCGCGTCGGGATCGCCTGCAACTTCGGCGGCTACATGCTGGAGACGGTGGTCGGCCGCAGCGTCATGCAGGACATGCTCTACACCTGCGACGAGTGGCCGGCCGAACGCGCGCTCGCCGACCGGCTCCTGCACGAGGTGACCGCTCCCGAGGAGCTGCTGGGCCGGGCCCTCGACAGGGCGCGCCGCATCGCCGGCTACACGACGGCCGCCGTGCAGTCGACCCGTTCGCGCGTGAACGGCCCCTTCGTACGAGGCCTGCAGCGGGTGCGCGAGGAGGGCAAGAGGTCCCACCGCACGGCCTTCTCCGCGGGCGAGGCGCAGCGGCGCATGCGGCGCGTCATCGGGAAGGCCTGACCGCCGCCCTCCTGGCTCGCCGCCCTCCTGACCGCCCGGTGCGCAGGGCCGCCGCGACCGCGTACGACGAGACCGCCGCTTCGACCGAAGCGGCGGTCTTCCTCGTCTCCCTCGTCACGTCCCGGACCGGGGCGGGCGCTCCTCCCGGGCCCGGTCCCGGGTCAGCGCCACACCGTCCGGTCCCGGCAGGTGCAGGGACCACGAGTGCGTTCCGGTGTCCTCGCCGCCGGGCGCCCCGGGGTCCGTACCGGCCCGGCCGCGGGGGCTTCTCCCGAGAAGGAGCTTCCTCCAGCCGCGGAACCCCCTCACCGGGGCTCTCCGGGACGGGAGCCGGCCGGGGGGAACGGGCCGGGCCCGGCACCCGGGTCGTCACGGCGGCGCCAGTGCTCGCCGATGACCTCCAGGTGGCCCAGGGTGAAGCCCGCGGCCGCCATCTCCCGGATCCGCTCCTCCCCCAGCACCACCCGCAGGATCTCCAGCGTGTCCCCGCCGGCCCTCCCGGGCAGGTCGACGGGGAGCGACCGCCAGGGGGGCAGGGTGAGGACCATGCCCTTGAGCTCGTAGCGGACGGCGCGGGGGAGGGAGCGGGCGCGCCGCGCGGCGAGCGCGTCGAGGGAGACCGTCTCGGGCTCCGGGGCGGCTTCACGGGCGGCGGATCCGCTCCTTCGGATCATTCCGTTCGTCGGGGGCAGGATGGGATCGGTGGCGGGCACGGGAACCTCCGGTGGTGAGGGGGACGGGCGGCATGCCGGGGGTCAGTTCCAGGCGAAGAGGACGACGCTGCCCACGGCCAGGACCACTCCGAGGTGCTGGATCGCCCGGATGCGCTCCTTGAGCAGCACCCGGGCCAGCAGCACGGTGCTGATCGGGTACAGCGACGCCAGCAGTCCGATGACGGCGAGGCTCCCGTCCCTGACCGCGACGAGGAAGAGCGCGCTCGATCCCATGTCGAGCACACCGGAGAGCAGGGCGAGCCGGGCGGGCCGGCCGGACAGCCTCGGCGAGGTGCGCCGGACCAGGACCACCAGGAGCAGGATCGCGGTGAGCGAGGCGCAGCGGGCCCACACCAGGGGCCACAGGCTCGTGTCGCTCGGCGTGCGGGCCAGGAAGACGAAGAAGGCGCCGAACCCGGCACCGGCGAGCAGGGCCAGGCCCAGACTGCGCAGCATCTTCCGCCGGTCGTCCGGCTCGCCGGCCCCGTCGCCGCTCAGCGAGACGAGCAGGACGGCGGCCAGGGCGCACACGACGCCGAGCACGGCCACCCCGGAGAGCCGGTCGCCCGTCAGGACGCCGGCGACGACGGGCAGCGCGGCGGCGGCGGCCGCGGTGGTCGGGGCGACCAGGCTCATCACGCCGCCGGCCAGCGCCCGGTAGAGCAGCACGGCCCCCGCGCTTCCGCACAGTCCGGCGAGCGAGCCCCAGAAGACCTCGTGCCAGCTGCTGCCCGACCGGGAGAGCAGTCCGACGAGGGCGAGTGCGGTGGCCAGCCCGGCGGCGTTCGACCAGACGACCACGACGACGGCTCGGGCCTTCTTGGCCGCGAGTCCGCCGACGAAGTCGCCCGCGCCGAGCACCATCGCCGAGGCGAGGGCCAGGAACAGGTTCACCAGGAACTCCTTGGAGAAGAGACCTGGGGTGGCCCGTGGACGGGCCACCCCAGGGAACGGATCGGAAGAGGGTTACGGGTGGCTGGTGAGGTAGCCGCCCATGGTCCGGAAGAAGTCGACGCCGCGGTGCTCGACGCCGTCGTCCGTGCGGACGCGTTCCACGACCAGTCCGTACTCCGCCCCCCCGCGCGCGTGGGGGCCGCAGACGATCGCCACGCCCTCGCCCTCGGGGCGGAAGACCCGGCCGACGGTGCCGCCGAGCCGCAGGGACGACACCGAAGCGGCCAGGATGCGGACGCGCTCCCCCTTGTAGTACGCGAAGGCGTTGGGGTACGGGTCGACCTGGGCCCTGGTCAGGTTGGCGATGTCCTTCGCCGGCCAGTTCCAGTCGATCCGGCTGTCCTCGACGGACCGCTTGTGGAAGAAGGTGGCCTGCGCCGGGTCCTGCGGGGTCCAGTCGGTGCGTCCCGAACCGATCAGCTCCAGCGACTCCAGGACCGCCGGGGCGAACAGGTCGATGGTCTTGTGGAAGAGGTCCGTGACGGTGTCCTTGTCCTCCACCGCCACGCGCTTCTGCACCACGATGTCGCCGAGGTCGAAGTCCTCGTTCATGAAGTGCACGGTGACGCCGACCTCGGGCTCGCCGTTGACGAGCGCCCAGTTGAGCGGCGCGAAGCCGCCGTAGCGGGGCAGCAGGGCGTCATGGACGTTGATGGCGCCGTGGGTGGCGAGGGAGTAGATCTCCGGGGCGACCCAGGTGCGCCAGTCCGAGGAGACCAGCAGGTCGGGCTCCAGCTCCCGCAGGCGCTCGGCCACCTCCTCGTCGTTGGCGTACTTGCGGACCAGGACGGGTATGCCGTGCCGCTCGGCGAGGGCGACGACGGAGTCGTTCCAAATGGTCTCGTAGGCGTGGTTGCTCGCCGGGTGGGTGATGACGAGCGGGACTTCGTGCTCGGACTCGAGGAGAGCTTCCAGGACTCGGTGGCCCCAGGTCTGGTAGCCCATGAAGACGACGCGCATGCGTGCTGCCTTTCCGGTCACGGCCGCGTGAGCGGCAGGGACCATACGTAGGCGAAGCCGGCGCCCGCCTTGTGGTCGAAGGTGTCGCCGGCCTCGTAGGTGGCGAGCGAACCGCTGTATCGCGAGTTCGGGGACTTCCGGCTGACCACCGTGCAGGAACCCTTGAAGAGCTCCATGGTGATCTCGCCGTTGACCTGCGGCTGCAGGGTGGCGACGAAGCCGTCGAGCGCACGGCGCAGGTCGGAGAACCAGTAGCCGTAGTAGGCGAGTTCGGAGTAGCGCAGAGCGAGTGACTGCTTGTGGTGCAGCGTCTCGCGGTCCAGGACGATCGCCTCGAGCTCCTCGTGCGCGGCCATCAGCACGGTCGCGGCGGGCGCCTCGTAGATGCCGCGGGTCTTGAAGCCGACGATGCGGCTCTCGACGATGTCGACGCGGCCCACGCCGTGGCGCGCGGCCACGGTGTTCAGCCGGCCCACCAGCTCGGTCAGCTCCAGCTTCTCGCCGTCGAGGGTGACGGGCACGCCGCCGGCGAAGCCGATGGTGACCTGTTCGGCCTGGTCCGGTGCCGACTTGGGGTCGGTCGTGAGCTGCCAGGCCCGGGCCGGCGGGGGCTGCTCGACGTCGTCGAGCTCGCCGCACTCGATGCTGGTTCCCCAGATGTTGGTGTCGATGCTGTAGGGGTTCTCCTTGGTGACCGACACCTCGATGCCGTGCTCCCTGGCGTAGGCGAGCTCCGACTCCCGGGTGGTCAGCTCCCAGTCGATGACCGGGGCGAGCACCTTCAGCCTCGGGTCGAGCGCGGTGACGCTGGTGTGGAAGCGCACCTGGTCGTTGCCCTTGCCGGTGGCGCCGTGGGCGACCGCGTCCGCGCCCTCGGCGTGCGCGATCTCGACCATCCGCTGGGCGATCAGCGGCCGCGAGAGGGGGGCCGCCACCAGGTACTTGTTCTCGTAACGCGCGTGCGCCTGCAGGGCGGGGAGGGCGAAGTCCCGCAGGAAGCGGTCGGAGAGCGGCTCCATGTAGACCTTCGAGGCGCCGGTGCGCAGGGCCCGGTCCCGGACGGCCTCCAGCGACTCCAGCTGGCCGATGTCCGCGCAGAAGGCGATGATCTCGGCGTCGTACTTCTGCTTGAGCCAGTGCAGGGCCACGGAGGTGTCGAGGCCTCCGGAGTAGGCGAGCACGATCTTCATGTGTTCTCCAGGGTGCGGTGGCGGGCGGGGGACGGTGCCGTCGGGGTCATCCGGCCAGTTCGGCCAGTACGGCGTCGAGCACCTTGGCGGTCTCCGCGCCGCCGGCGACCTCGCGGGCGGCCCGCAGCGTGGCCTCGTGCGCGGTCCGCAGCTTCTGCCGCGTCGCCTCCAGCCACTCCGCGTGCCCCTCGACGGCGCTCCGCAGCTCGGTGCGGACGGCCTCGACGCTCTGCGGGGAGGTGCCGCCGGGGCTGGTGTAACTGGTCACCGCGGTGCGGGGGGCGAAGATGTGCGCCAGCACCGACTCCTCGACCGGATGGCCGAGTTCGGCGAGGATCCGCGCGCCGGCGGCGGTGTCCCGCAGCGTCGCGCCGTCCTTGATCAGGGCGGAGACGAGCGTGCCGGTGATGTGGTGGGCCTCCCGGAAGGGGATGCCGTGGTCGGAGACCAGGTAGTTGGCCAGCTCGGTGGCGGTGGAGAAGTTGTCCCAGCAGAGGTTCTCGCCGCGCTCGCCGTCGAACCGGAGCCCGCGGGTCTGGCCGGCGACGATGCGCAGGGTCGACAGGTAGGTGTCGGTGGCGTTCCACAGGTACGGCTTGTCGTCCTGGAGGTCGCAGCTGTATCCGAGGGTCACGCCCTTGGCCATGGTGAGCAGCTGGACGAGTGTGCCGACGGTGCGGCCCGACCGGCCGCGGGTCAGCTCGGCGACGACCGGGTTCTTCTTCTGCGGCATGATCGAGCTGCCGGTGGCGTAGGCGTCGGACACCTGGACCAGGCTGTATTCGTGCCCGCTCCACATCACGATCTCCTCGGCCATGCGGGAGAGGTTGTTCCCTCCGAGCGCGAAGGCCGAGGCGGTCTCGATGAGGTAGTCGCGCGCGCTGGTGGCGTCGAGGGCGTGGCTCAGGACGCCGCCGAATCCCAGCAGGCGGGCGGTGGTCTCGCGGTCGAGCGGGAAGGAGGTGCCGGCCAGCGCGCAGGCGCCGAGCGGCGACTCGTCCGTCCGCTCGAAGGCACCGCGCAGCCGTCGGACGTCGCGCAGCAGCATGCTGGCGTGCGCCGTCTTCCAGAAGCCCACGGAGACGGGCTGCGCGGCCTGGCTGTGCGTGTAGCCCGGGAGGATCGAGAGCAGGTCCTCCTCCGGGAAGGAGAGGAGCTCCTCGATCAGGGCCAGGTTCGCGGCGACCGCGTCGAGCTGGGCGCGCCGCAGGTACATGCGGGCGTCGGTGGAGACCTGGTCGTTGCGGGACCGTGCGGTGTGCATGTGGCCGCCGACCTCGCGACCGAGGTCCTCGATGACCATCTGCTCGATGTTGAAGTGGACGTCCTCGAGTTCCGGGCGCAGCTTCAGCTCGCCGCGCTCGTGCTGTTCCCAGAGCTTCAGCAGCGAGCCGAGGATCGCGCTCGCGGTTTCCTCTGGAATGACGCCCTGGCGCCCGATCATCAGCACGTGCGCCATGTCCTGCCAGAGGTCGGCGAAGACGAGGCGGACATCGACATCCGTCGTGAGCGTGTAGTCGAGCACATCGGGCGTGATGTCCTCGTCGAAACGGCCGCCCCACAACTTGTCGGTCATGTAAATACTTCCTTTGATCTGGCGCGGTTCCAGCCGTGTTTTCCGGCTGCCGACATCGGATTCGATCATCCGGGGACGTCCGAGGAACTGTCCATGGCCACCGGCTGGCCGCGTAAGGACGTGACCGGACATGGCCAGCATGTCGCGCTCGGATTCGGAAACGGACCGGGCTCGCGCCGTCGGCTCAAATCCCCCTACCAGTAGGGCCGTTATGCCGCCCACCTGTATGTCTCGCTATGTGAAACGGCCTTGTCCGACCGGCGGCTCTGTGATTTCGTCACGTTGCTCGTCGAGTGAACGTCGAAAGTCACCGGCGTTTGTCCGGGCGGTGCCCTTGAGTTGATTCACGTTTCCATCGCCGTCGGATCTCCCCGTACGACGGGGATTCGGGGCGCAGGCCGACCCCTGTGAAAAACGGGTGCCCGGATGACCGCGCGTCACGCCTCCCGAACTCGTCCAGAAAGCCCGGCGAGTTGTTCCCACATTCTTGCGCAGGGCGTTCACGGGCCATGGACGGCGACGTCTTCGGACGTCGATCGCCACCCGATTCCGGGAAGTGGAAAAAGAAAGAAGGAAACAATGGACAGGCGTGTGGCCGTTACAGGTCCCGGCGCGGTGACTCCGGCCGAGGAGCCGGGGCCGGCGGCCGGCGCCGAGAACGCCCCGGAAGACCACGGCGAGTTGTACACGGCCTTCCGGACCGTGGCCCTCGCGACACCGCACGCACCCGCGGTCGTCGACCACGACGGCACCGTCTCGTCGTACGCGACGCTGCTCGACGCGGTGGAGACCGCGGCCGGGCGCCTGACGGCGGAACTCGACGGGGACGACGTCCTGGGCCTCGCCGTCGGGTCCCCGGTCGCCTTCGTCGCCCTCTACCTGGCCGCGGCGAAGCTCGGCGTGATCACGGTCCTCCTCGACGACCGGCTCTCCGAGCGGGAGAGGGAGCGCGGTTGCGCCCGGTTCGACCTGACCCGGCTGGCCGTGGACGGCCCCGGCCCGGACGGCTCGGGCTCCTTCCGCCTCGCACCGGTGCCCGACGCCGACCTGCACCGCGCCAGGGCCAGGAGCGGATACGAGGCCGGGGACTTCGTCGTGCACTGCACGTCCGGTTCGACGGGCGAGCCCAAGGGCATCGTGATGAGCCAGGCGGCCATCGCGACCAGGGTCCGGCTGTGGAGCGGCGAGCTGGAGCTCGTCCCGTCGGACGTGGTGCTGTGCGCGCTCCCGCTGTCGCACTGCCACGGCATCGACATCCTGACGCTGCCCGGACTCCTGAACGGCGCGACGGTGGTGTTCGCCCAGGGCTCCCGGCTGACGGGACGGGGGCTCGCCCGCCGCATCGAGGAGCGGGGCGTCACGGTGATGAGCGGGCTGCCGCTCATGTACCGGATGCTCACCTCCGTGCGCGGGGTGCCGGCGACGGCGCTCCGGACGCTCCGGCTGGCCGTCGCCGGCAGCGCGCCGCTGGGGACGAGCACCCAGGAGGCGTTCCTGGAGCGGTACGGCCTGCCGCTGCGGCAGGTGTACGGCCTGTCCGAGATCGCCGCCATCTGCTTCGACAAGGAGTACGTCGGCAAGGGCTCCGTCGGCAGGCCCGTCGCCGGCGTGGAACACCGGCTGGAACCGGTGGCGGCCGGGGGCGCGGGGACCCCGGACGTCCACGAGCTCTACGTGCGCGGTCCCGCGCTGGCCCGCGGCTACTACCGGGACCCCGCCGCGACCGCGGAGATGTTCGAGGACGGCTGGCTGCGGACCCACGACCTCGTCCGGGCCGACGAGGACGGCTGGTACGTCCTCGGCCGCCGGTCGGGCTTCATCAACGTCGCGGGGAACAAGGTCGGCCCGCTGGAGGTCGAGGCCGCGCTGCGCGAGTGCCCCGGGGTGCTGGAGAGCGCGGTGGTCGGCGTCCCCGACGCCGGAACCACCGAACGGGTCGCCGCCCTGCTCGTCACCGGCCCCGGGTTCGACCTGGGCGCGGTGCGCCGGCTGCTCGACGAGCGCCTGCTCTCCCACCAGCTGCCCCAGCGGTACGAGTTCGCCGGGGCACTGCCGCGCACACCGCTCGGCAAGACCGACTACGCCGCCGTGAGGCAGCTCATGAGCACCGGGAAGAGGGATGCCGAGTGACCAGTGGACCGAACGAGGAGAGGTTCCTCGCGGACGCGCCGGACCGGCTCGACGGCGTGGCGGACGGACTGCACGCCGCGCTGGCGGCCGGCACGCCGACGGACCACGAACAGGACGCGAGCGCCGTGTTCACGCTCCTGAAGCGGACCCGCGCCACGACGATGCTCATCCCCAAGGCCTGCGGCGGCAAGGGGACGTCGGCCGAGGAGGCGGTGCGCTTCCAGGTCGCGCTCGGATCGATGGCCCCGTCCGCGGCCATCGCGACGACCATGCACCACTACAAGATCGCCGCGCTCGGCCAGGTGGCGACCTCCGGCGACGAGGGCGCCCGGACCATTCTCCGGGGCATCGCCCGCGAGGCCCGGCTCATCGCCTCCGGCGGCGCCGAGTCGACTCCCGGCCGGGACCTGCGGAGCCTGGGGAGCCAGGCCGTGCGCGACGCCGCCGGCTACCGCGTCAGCGGCCTGAAGCGGCCCTGCTCCCTGTCCCGCAGCATGGACATGCTGTCGCTGATGGTCGAGCTGCGCGCGCCGGACGGCTCGCCCGACGGATACGCGCAGGCCTTCGTGGACGCCGGGGCCGAGGGCATGGAGCGCGAGCCGTTCTGGAGCAGCCCCCTCTTCCTCGCGGCGGAGAGCCACGCCGTACGCCTGTCGGACGTCCGGGTGCCGCGGGAGCAGGTCTTCCCCCTGCGGGGCGAGACCGGCCGGCGCTTCGCCACCGACTGCTACAGCTGGTTCCAGCTGCTGATCAGCGCCTCGTACCTCGGGATCGCCTGCTGCCTCGCGGCGGCCACCCCCCGGGACCGGCGGCCCGGAGCGCGCGGCTGGAGCGGCGCGGCGGCGGAGCTCCGCGACCTGGAGGCCGGTCTGCTCGACGCGGCCCGCGCGATCGACGCCGGTGCCCCCGCCGGGGAGCAGCTCAACCGCGCGATGGCCGCGAGGGACCGGGTCGAGGACGAGATCGGCGGCATCGGCGGCCGGCTGCTGCGGGCCGCGGGCGGCGCGTCCTTCGCCCGTACCTCCTTCCCCGCCCTGCTCGCCGGCGGTCTGAACGCGATCGCCTTCCACCCGCCGCAGCGCGGTGCCCGTGACGGCATCGGCCTGGAGCTTCTGAACCCGGACGTGAAGGACCGCGACTGATCATGTACACCAAAGAGCAGTTCAGTCTGCCCCTGTCCGCCATGTGCGACTTCGTCCGGGCCAAGTCGTTCGGGGTCCTGGCCACGTACCACGCCGGTGAGGTCTTCACCTCGCCGCTCCCGATCGACCTGCGCGAGACCGCGGAGGGCGAGCTCTTCGTCGCGGGGCACGTCGCACGGGCCAACGGGATGTCGGCCGTGTTCGGGACCGGGGCCCCCGCCACGATCACCGTGCTCGGCCCTGACACCTACGTCCCCGCCGAGTGGTTCGGCACCCGCGACCGCATCCCCACCTGGCTCTACTGCGCGGTGGAGATCAGCGGCCGGCTGGAGCTCAGCGACGACGTCCGAAAGCGCGCCGACGTCGAGGTGCTGATCGACCGGCTCCAGAAGCGCGCGGTCGACGGCTCCACCTGGACCCTGGACGAGATCCCCGCGCACCTCTCCGGGGAGTACCTGAAGCACATCGTCGGTTTCCGGCTGCGCGACCTCCGCCTCACCTCGTGCTTCCGGCTGAACCAGGGCAAGGGCGGGACGGAGGACCTGGCCACCGCGCTGCGGGCCGACGACGCCGGCGCCCTCCGGGAGCTGGCGGAGCTGGTCCTCGCCCCGCCGACGGAGGGATCGGGGTGTCCGGCCTCATGAGCGGACAGGACCGGCTCGGCCGACTGCTCGACCTCCCGCCGAGCGACCGGACCGCCGTCGAGTGGTACGGCGAGCGGCTGACCCACGCCGAACTCGCCGCCGCCGTGGACGACCTGGCGCGCGTCCTCGTGGAGCGCGGCGCGGCACGCACGCACGTACTGGTGCTCGGTCCGCTGTGTCCTGCCTACGTCGTCGGGCTCCTGGCGGCCCTGCGCAGCGGTGCCGTCCCGGTGCCGGTCGACGCCGGCATGGAGGCCGGCCAGTACGCGTGGGCCGAGGGCGTCGCGCAGCCGTCGGCCGTCCTGAGCAGCGACGTCTCCGCGGCCGCGCACTACCGGGGAATCGGCGCCGCGGACGAATGGGTGCTGGAGGCCGCCACGGGCCGTGTCCTCCTGGACCTCCCGGCCCGGCACCGCGTCCGGCGCGTCCGGCGTCACGCGGCGCCCGACGCCGGCTACCTCATCCCCACGTCGGGATCGACGGGCGCCCCGAAGGCGGTCGTGGGCAGCCGCACCGGCCTCGGCGACTTCCTCTCGTGGTTCACCACGGAGTTCGGGCTCCGCGGCACGGACGCCTGCGCCGCCGTCACCCGGGTGAACTTCGACCCCTCGCTGCGCGAGCTGCTGGCCGTACTGGCCGTCGGCGGCAGGCTCGCCCTGCCCGAGGTCGACGCCCAGCTGGACCTGCGGGCGCTCGCGGACCACCTGGTGCGCAGCGAGGCGACGCTCGCCTTCCTCGTCCCCTCGCTCGCGCGGCGGATCGCGGACGTCCTGGAGACGGACGCCCTCCGCCTCGACCACCTGCGGCTGGGGTTCTTCGCCGGCGAGGTGCTGCCGTCGCGCGTGGTCGCGCAGTGGAGCGGGATCGCCCCCGGGGCCGAGTTCGTGAACCTGTACGGCATGACCGAGGGGACGCTCGCGCAGCTCTTCCGGCGGGACGTCCGCGCGGGCGACGGGACGGCGGAGGGCGTACCGGTCGGATCCGCCCGTCCGGGCGTCTCCGTGACCATCGACCGGCCCGACGCCGACGGACGCGGCGAGGTGCTCATCACCTCGGCCGCGCCGGCGCTGGGAACCCTCGCCGAGGACGCCGACGGGGAGTCGGAGACGTTCCGCGTCGAACCGATGCCACCGGTGCTGCGCACCGGCGACAGCGGATACCTCGACGACCGGGGCCAGCTGACGGTGACGGGACGGCTCGGGAACGACCTGAAGGTGTCCGGCAGGCGGGTCTCCTTCCACCGCCTCGTCGACGAGGTCGAGGAACTGCCCGGCGTACAGCAGTGCGTGGTGGTCGACCGGCAGGGTCCGCAGGCCTTCCTCGCCGTCGCCGACCCCACCGGGGCCCGAGCCGGGGCGCTGCGCGACGCGGTGCACGGGGCGGCCCTGCGGATGCGGCTTCCCCGGCCCGCCGTCCATCTGCGCGGAGCGTTCCCGCTGTTGCGCAGCGGGAAGGTCGACCGGGTGGCCCTGGCCGCTTCGGTCGCCGACGCCCCGGCCGTGGCGGACGCCGGGACGCACCGGGACACCGGTGTCGCCGGAACGCTGTGCGGACTCCTCGGCCTCGACGCCGCCTCCTCCTCCACCTCCGCCGCCACGACGTCCTTCGTCGACGCGGGGCTGACGTCGCTGGACATGATGGAGTTCGTCCTGGAGGTGAACCGGCGGTTCGGGACGGACCTCTCGGTCCAGGACTGCTTCGCCCACCGCGACATCGCGTCCCTGAGCCGGGCGATCGAGCGGGCGGGCGGCCCGGCCTCCCCCCGCGTCCCCGGGCCGGAGCTCCTCCCCGACCCGGAACCCCTCCCCGGGGTCCCCGGCGACACCGACGTCCATCCCCTGTCCACCCGTCAGCGGGCCTACATGGCGATCTGCATGACGGACGGCAACGCCAACTGGTGCAACATCTCCCGGGAGGTACAGGTCGGCCCGGCCGTGTCCCGGGCCGAGGTGGCGACGGCCGTCGACGCCGTCGTCGCCCGCCACGACGTCCTCAGGCTCTCGCTCACGGCGGACCGGACGCACCAGGTACACCACGAGGCCGCCGACGTACGCTGCCCGGTCACACTCCACGAGGGGACCGTCACCGGCGAGGACGGCGACCACGACCACCGCGCACGGGTCCAGGAGGCACGCGTCCGGGCGGTGTCGGAGCTGATCGACCCCACCTCGGCCCCTCCGCTCAGGGTGGTCGTCGTCCCGGGACCCGACACGACCTCCGTCCTCGTCGTGGCGCACCACCTGTTCGTCGACGGGCTGAGCCTGGACCTGGTCGTCGACGAACTGCGCTCCCTGCTGACGGGGAGGACGCTCGGCGACGCCCCGGCGCCGCACGGGTACCGCGCCTACTGCCGGGCGACCGAGCGCGCCGCGCACACGGCCGTTCCCGAGGCCGGGTACTGGGAGGACCTCCTGAAGGGGGCGGGCCAGGTCGAGCTGCCGGAGGCCGGCGGCGAAGGCGCCCGCGTCGGGGAACTGGTCTCACGGCCGTTCGGCGTCACCGGCACCCGGGCCGCCCACCGGATCGCGGAGGCGCGGGGCGTCTCGGTCTTCGCGGTCGTGCTGGCCGCCTTCGAGCGGGCCGTCTCCAGGACCTTCGGGCTCGGTCCGCTGCCCCTCGTCGTCCCCGTCCAGGTGCGGCAGGGGGCACGGGCCGGCACCGCGGGCATGTTCACCAGCCAGCTCGTCGTCCGCGGTCGCGGACCGGGCGGACTGCCGGACCGCGCGGGCGAGTTCGCCCGGCAGCTGGAGGCCGGCGTGGCCAACAGCTCATGGGAGTTCGACCAGCGGGTCGAGGCCCTGGGCCTCGCCGACGCGGAGTGCTTCCCGCTGTCGACGGTGCTCTTCAACCAGCACCCCGGGCGGCGGGGCCTGCGTCCCCGCGACCTCGGGGTGTGGCGGCCCCGGTCGCTGGGCCGGGCCCTGCGCTACCAGCTGCAGGGCGAACTGCAGATGTCGGCGGGCGAGATGGCGCTGACCTACTACTACCGACGGGGGATCGCCATGGACCGGCCCGATGTGATCGACCGGCTGCACGCGGACGTCCTCGCGGCGCTGTGCGAAGCGGGAGGAGACCCGGATGCGGCATGAGACAGCCCCGCTCACCGAGCACGAGGCACGGCTCCTCGTCCACCGGGCGGGCCGGACGCCGGTGTACGCGTACAGCAGGCCGGCGCTGCGCGACGCCGTCGCGCGGGTCCGCAGGCTCTCGCCTCCGGGGGCCGGCCTCTACTACTCGCTGAAGGCCAATCCGTACCCCGGGGTCGTCAACGCGCTCGCTCCCCTGGTGGACGGCTTCGACGTCTGCTCGCTCGCGGAGCTGGAGACCGCGCTGAACGCCGGGACGCCACCGGACGGGGTGCTGTTCACCGGCCCCGCGAAGTCCCGCGCGGAAGCGGCGGCGGCCCTCGCCGCCGGGGTCGCGGTGACGGTCGAATCACCCCTGCAGGCCCGCCTGTTCGCCGAGGTGGCGGACGAGCTCGGGGTGGCCGGGCGAGGCGTGATCCGGCTCAACCTTCCTTATCCGGGCCGGACCCGGGATGCCGCGCCCTCGCCGAACCAGTTCGGGGTGGCCGAGGACGACCTCGCCGAGGTGGTGGACGTCCTGGGCGCCTCGCCGCTGTCGGTCACCGGTCTCCAGCTGTTCTGGGGCTCCCAGTACAGCGACCCCGAGATCGTCCTGGCCACGCGGAAGGCCGTGACGGAACGCGCGAGGGCGTGTGCCGAACGATTCGGCCTCGCGCTCGACTTCGTCTCCATCGGCGGGGGCATCGCGATGTCCTGGCGCGACCTCGACCCCCGGGTCGACTGGACCGCGCTGGAGACGGCGGACCCCTGGTCCGGCCTCCCGGAGGAGGACCGGCTGCCGCTCGTCTGCGAGTACGGCCGGTCGATCGTCGGCCCGGCGGGCAGCCTGCTGACCACGGTCCTCGACACCAAGACCATCGGCGACCGCAGGTACGTCCTCGTCGACGCCGGGATGAACGACCTCCTCCTCGCGAGCCGCCTGTTGTCCGGCGGCGACCGGGGCGAGATCCGGGTCCGGGCGGTGGGCGCGGCGGAACGCCCGACGGTCCCGCACACCTATGTGACGGGTCCGCTCTGCTCGCAGCTCGACGTGCTCGCCGAGGACATCGAACTGCCCGAGGTGGAACCGGGCGACCTCCTGGTGTTCCCGGACGTGGGCGCGTACGGGCCGAGCTTCAGCCCCAGCGGATTCCTGAGCCGCGACAAGGTGAGAGAGATCGTTTTCTGACATGAGTGACACCACGCCTCAGGGCCCCGTGACCGGCCGGCCACAGGAGCGGCTGAGCCCGATCCAGCGTGCCTATCTGATCGGCGGCCAGGACGGCCTCGAACTGAGCGGGCCGGCCCGCTACTACCTGAGCTGCGACCTGAGCACGGAGCGGGTGGCCGGGATCGGCACCCAGCTGCGCCGGCTGGTACGGGACAACGACGTCCTCCGTCTCGGCAAGGCCGCCGACCTGTCCCTTTCGACACTGCCCGCGGACATCGCGCGGGACGTGGACGCCGACGTCCGCTGGGTCGACGACGCCGACTTCGACGCGGCCGACGACGCGGTCCGCCGCGCCTTCACCTCCGATGCCTTCGAGTTCGGCGACTGGCCGCAGTTCGAGGTGTCCGTGGTGCGCTCCGCGCACCGGGCCAGGCTGCACCTGGTGTACGCCCTGTGGCTGATGGACGCGGCGTCGCTCGCCGTCTTCCTCGGCGAACTGGTGGCGGACCGGGGCGACGCCGAGCCGCGGGCCGCCGGCACGGACGGTCCGTCCGGCGGGGCGCCGGTGCCCGGCCGGCCCCGCCGGGACCGTTCCGCACGCGACGCGCGGTTCTGGCGCACGCGGGCGGCGGAGCTTCCCGATCCGGCGGAGCTGCCGCTGCGGCCCGCCTGGCGGAACGCCGGCCCGGCGGTGTCCCACCGCATGGTCACCCTCGACGCGGTCACCGCGGCCCGGATCGACGCGTACGCGAGCGCCCACGCGCTGACCCCGGCGATGGCCTACCTCGCGGCCTACGGTGTCGTCCTCGGCCGGCTCGGCGGCGGCTCGGCCCACACGGTCACCGTCCTGCACTCGCGGCGCACCGGACCGGTGTCCCCCGTCTCCCTCGGCAACCAGGGCGGCACCATGCCGCTGGAGGTCCCGGAGACGACCGGGCGGAGCTTCGCCGAGGTCGCCAGGACCGTGCAGGGCCGGTACCTGAGCCAGGCCATGCACGCCTCGCTGAGCGGTACCGAGATCATGCGGCTCGCCGATCCCGCCGCGGACCTGCGACGGCTCGCCCATCCCTTCGCGTTCACGGCGCTCGAGGTCGACGGCGTGCGCGAATCCGCCCTGGGGCTCCGCCGCCGCTGGGACGACGTCCAGCTGCGGGTGCCCCAGGTGCTGATCGACCACCAGGTCGTCAGGGAGTCCGACGGGACCGTCCGGCTGGGCTTCGACTGGCGGACGGACGCCTTCGACGCCGGTTTCGCCGAGGACTTCGTGGCACGGTGCGAGGCGTTCGTCCGGGAGCTCGCCGAGGACGGCGGGAACTGGACCCGCCGCCCGGCACGCGCCGTCGTGTCCGCACCGCCGCGCCCCCACCGCGACACCTCCGGCGGGGTCCCCGCCGACACCCTCCACCACCGGGTGCTGCGGTGCGCGGCCGACCGTCCCGAGGCACCCGCCGTCCACGACGAGCGGGGGACCCTGAGCTACGCCGAACTGGTCGGACAGGCCCGGGCGGTCGCGGATCTGCTGCTGGCGGCCGGTGCGCGCACCGGCGACCGGGTCGCCGTCCACCTGCCCCGGGGACGGGGTCAGGTCGTCGCGATGCTCGGCGGCCTCCTCGCCGGCTGCGTGTACGTCCCGCTGGACCACGGCACCCCGGACGGTCGCCTCGACAGCATCGCGCGACGCGGTGCCGTGCGCTTCGCGATCACCGACGGGCGGCCGGCGGCCGACGCCCGCTGGGCGGAGCGCGGCGCGCGCCCGCTGCCGCTCCCCGCGGACGGGGCCGTGGCCGGGAGCCGGGGAGCGGACGTCCCGCCGAGCCCCACCGCCTACGTCATCTTCACGTCGGGCTCGACCGGCGAGCCCAAGGGCGTGGTGATCTCGCACGCCGCGGTCCTCAACACGATCGACGCGGTGAACGAGATGTTCGGCGTCACGGCGGCGGACCGGGTCCTCTCCGTCTCCTCGATCGGCTTCGACCTCTCCGTGTACGACGTCTTCGGACCGTTGGCGCGCGGCGGCTCCGTGGTGATGCTCTCGGAGGAGAGCGCCAAGAACCCCGCACGCTGGATCGGTCTCCTCGACCGGCACCGGGTGACCCTCTGGAACTCCGCGCCGGCACTGGCGTCCCTGCTCGCGGAGGAGGGAGCCGCCGCCCCGTCGGTGCGGGCCTTCCTGCTGAGCGGCGACTGGATTCCGCTGAAGCTGCCGTCCGCGCTGCGGCGGATGGCTCCGGAGGCCGAGGTCGTCTCCCTCGGCGGTGCGACCGAGGGATCGATCTGGTCCATCTTCCACCGCGTCGAGGAGGCGGACCGCGCCGGCCGGTCGATCCCCTACGGCAAGGCGCTGCCCGGCCAGGAGATCCTCGTCCTCGACGCCGAGCGCGACGTGTGTCCCGACTGGCAGATCGGCGAGATCCACATCGCGGGGAAGGGGGTCGCCGACGGCTACGCCGCCGATCCGGTGAAGACCGCGGCCGCGTTCTTCGACGACCCGGTGTTCGGGCGGCTCTACCGCACCGGGGACCGCGGCCGCCGCCACCCCGGCGGGACCGTCGAGTTCCTGGGGCGGACCGACAGCCAGGTGAAGCTGAACGGGCACCGGGTGGAGCTGGGGGAGATCGAGCACCTCGTCGAGAGGGCCCCCGGGATCGGCCGGTGCGCCGTGGCCGTCCGGGACCGCGGCCGGAGCAAGCAGGTCGTCGCCTGCGTCACGCTCACCGAGGAGGCGACGGACAGCTGGCGGCAGGACGTGCTCGCGTCGCTCAGGAACTCCGTGCCGCCCTACATGGTCCCCGACGCGCTGGTGGAGCTGGACGAGATCCCGCTGAACGGAAACGGCAAGCTCGACCGGCGTCGACTGGAGCGACTGCCGTGGGGGGAGCCCCCGGTGGGCGAGGAGCCGGTCGCGGAGCAGGACCTGGTCGGCCACGAGGTCGCGAGCTGCTGGGAGGAGGTGCTGGGCGAGACCCCGGGCGGCGAGGGCTTCTTCGCGGCCGGCGGAAGTTCCTACGACGCGATCCGGCTGCTCTCGGTCCTGCGGAGCAGGTACGGCTACGAGGTGGGGTTCGGGGACTTCATGACCGCCCCGACGGCCGCGGGTCTGGCCGGGCTCTGCCGCCGGCCGCGCGCCTCGGGCTCCTCGGGGATCTGGACGTACCGGCCCCGGCCCAGTGCCTCGCCCCGGCTGCGGCTTGTCCTCTTCCCCCCGGTGGGCGGCGGTGTGTCCTGCTACGCGGGCCTGGTCCGGGAGCTCGCGAGGGACATCGACGTCCACGTGGTGGGTCTCGACGCGCCGCTGGAGGAGGCCGCCGGTGGTCCCGCCACGCTCACCGGGCTCGCCCGGCACTGTCTGGCGGAGCTGTCCGGACAGGTCCCGGCCGACGGCGTGCCGCAGGTGTTCGCGGGGTGGTCGTTCGGCGGCGCCCTGGCCTATGAGGCCGCCCGCGTCTCGGGGGCGGCCGTGGCCCGGGTGATCGTGATCGACACCCCCGTGTCCGCGGCGTCCCGTGGCGGGCACGACGGCGGCGCCTCCGGGGAGGCGCTGTTCGACGGGTTCCTCCGGGACATCCGGGAGACCGGCGGCGTACGCCTTGACAGCGGGCGGGCGGCCGCGGACCCGGTGCTCGGTGCCCGGTTCGCGGTGTACCGGCAGAACATGACGCTGCTGCGCGACTGGGCCCCCGTCCCCTCGGACGTCCCCCTGGTGGAGCTCCGGGCCGCGGACGGCCCCGCCGAGGCCGATCCCGCCGCCTGGGCCGGGGTCGCCCGACGCGAGGAGACCTCCTCCCTGGCCGGCGGACACTTCGCGGTCTTCGAGGGTGACAACACGAGACAGGTCAGAGACGCGATCGAAGGAGTCAAGAGCGATGCCCGGTTCTGACGTACGCGCGGCGGTCCTCGCCGAGCTGGAGGCCCACGGCCATCCGCTCCCCGCGGCGGACCCCGACGCGGACCTGATCGGTCACGGGGTCAACTCGGCCGCCCTGATCCAGATCCTGTCGGCGCTGGAGGACCGCTTCGACGTCGATCTGGACCTGGAGGCCCTGTTCGACGCCCCGGTCACGGTGTCCCGCCTGGAAGCGGAGCTCGTACGCGCCGCCGGAGCCTCCGGGCACACCGGCTGAGCGGGACCCCCACCCCACACGGAAGGAACCCACGATGTCTTCAACGCACGGATACCAGCGGCTGACCCCCTCGGGAATGGGCGCGCTCCTCCCCCGGACCCCCGGCGGCTCCGTCGAGGAGCTGGCCGCGCGCGCCAAGGAGGCCGCGCTGGCGAGCGGTTGCGTCCTGGTCCGGGACGTCGAGCTGGACGAGGACGACTTCAAGCTCCTCGTGCGCTCCCTCGGCGACACGGTCGACCACAAGTTCGGCGAGGGGCAGGCCGATCTCCTCAAGCTCAACGCCTCCCGCGAGGAAGGGAAGGTGGTGACGGGACGCGGCCCCCTCCCCCTGCACACGGACGGTCTCCTGGTCGGTGAGCAGGTCGACCTGATCATCCTGTACGCGGCGGAGTTCTCCGACGCCCCCGGTTCCGGCGAGACCTACGTCAGCGACCAGCTGACGGCCTGGAAGGAGATGCCCGCGCGCCTCCGCCGGGTCATCGACGAGCACGAGCTGGAGTACCTGGTGAAGGAGCGGGGGTACTTCCCCACGGTGCCGGTCGACTGGTACACGATCCCGACGACCCGTGACTACGGCCGGGTGAAGTCCCTCAACCTCACCACCGCCTTCCCCCGCGACGTGGACCAGCGCTCCTGGGAGATCCGGGTGAAGGGCATGGAGCCGGCGGCCTCCGAGGAGTTCTTCCAGGAGCTCGACGCCTTCCTGCGCTCGGAGCGCTACGCCTACACCCACCGCTGGCGTGTGGGCGACCTGCTGGTCATCGACAACCAGCGGACGCTGCACGGCCGTACCGCCATCAGCGAGGGAGGCACCCGTGTGCTCTTCCGCGGGCAGCTGACGCTGTCCGACGCGGCCTAGGCACCGGCCGCGTTCCCCGGCCCCCCTTCTCCGCCCGTCCCGGGCGGACCCGGAGCGAAGACGAGGTCCCCAGTCCTGTGCGACAGACCGTGAAGGTGGACGGAGTCGGCGAAGCGGAGTCGGCGATGCCGCTCCCCGACCCGGGCGCGGCGATGATCGAGGAGCTGCTGCCCGCCCCGCACGCGGTCGCCGAGGCCTTCGGCGATCCGCCGGATCCGTGGCCGCTCTTCGCGGAGGAGGAACGGTGCGTGGCCGGGGCGGTTCCCGGCAGGCGCCGTGAGTTCGCCACGACCCGCGCCTGCGCCCGGACCGCCCTGGCGCGGCTCGGCGAGACGCCGGGGCCGATTCCGCGCGGGTCCCGGGGCGCACCGGTGTGGCCGGGGTCGACGGTCGGCAGCATGACCCACTGTGCCGGCTACCGGGCCGCGGTCGTGGCCCGGTCCGACGCGGTGCTGACCGTCGGCCTGGACGCGGAGCCGAACCGGCCGCTCCGGGACGAGGGCGTCCTCGGCATGATCTCGGGCCGTCAGGAACGCGCGCACCTCGCCGCTCTGGCCGTGCCGCATCCGGAAGTGTGCTGGGACCGGCTGCTGTTCAGCGCGAAGGAGAGCGTCTACAAGGCGTGGTACCCGCTCACCGGGAGCTGGCTGGGCTTCGAGGACGTGACGGTGACCTTCGACGCCCGCGCCCGCACCTTCGCGGCGGACCTGGCACGGCCGGCCCTCCTCGTGGAGGGCCTCCGCGTGACCGGTTTCCGGGGGAGGTGGGCCGTGCGGCGGGGCCTGCTGCTCACGGCCGTCTCGGTGCCGAGGACCTCCCCGGACCTCCACCGGCCCCGCACGGGAGCCCCTGTCCCCCAACAGCTTTTCCCCTAGAAGGAGTTCACGATGCTCAAGCCCAGACAGCCCGTACCCGTCCTCGACGTCCCGCTGGTCGGCGGAGGCCGTTGGGTCCTCGCCGACCAGCGGCCCGAGAGCTTCACCCTGGTGGTCTTCTACCGGGGCGTGCACTGCCCCATGTGCCGTGCCCACGTGACGGAACTGGACGCGCTCGTCCCCCGGCTGGCCGAGGTCGGGGTGACGTCGGTCGTGGCGGTGAGCGGTGACGGGATCGACCGCGCCGAACGGGCCGTCAGGGAATGGGACCTCACCCGGGTGCCGGTCGGTTACGGGCTGGGCCTGGAGTCGATGCGGGAGTGGGGCCTGTACGTCTCCAAGGCCATCAACGAGGGCAACCCCGACGAGTTCAGCGAGCCGGGCCTGTTCCTCGTGCGTCCGGACGGCACCCTGTACGCGGCGGTGCAGACCACGATGCCGTTCCTGCGTCCGCACCTCGACGAGGTCGTCGAGACGGTCCGCTGGATCAACGAGAACGACTATCCGGCACGGGGCGAGGTGTGAGCGGCGGCGAACGGGCACCCGCGGCCCCGTCGATCACGCCCCGGGACCTCAAGGAACTGCTCGACCGGGGCGCGCCCATCGACCTCGTCGATGTCCGGGAACCCCACGAGTGGGAGATCGTCCGCATCCCCGGGGCGCGGCTGGTGCCCGGGCCCGCCTGGCTGGACGGAACCGCGATGGGGACGCTGAGCGCGGACCGCAGGCCCGTCTTCTACTGCAGGACCGGTGTCCGCACGCTGGCGGTCCTGGCCGCGGTGCGGGAGGCGGGGTTCGCCGACGCCGTGCACCTCGAAGGGGGCGTCATCGCCTGGGCGCGGCAGATCGACCCCAGCCTGCCGGAGTACTGAGCCGCGCGAGCGGCGACGGGCTCCCGGCCCGCCGGAGCCGTCACGAAGAACACGGGTCGACGACCGGGGTCGCGACCGCGGACAAGACCCAGCAACCCACCCGCACCGCCTTCTCCGCCGGAGCACTCCGGCCGCGTGTGCGCCGTCCCACCGGAAAGGCCCGATCATGGCTCCCGTCAGCAAGTGGTGCGTCGTCACCAACGCCCCCCTCTCCGACCTCGAGCACCTGGCGCAGACCGCCGACCTCGGCGGTCTGCGGGTGTACTACCGCGGTCCCGAGGGGGTGCGTCTCCCCGGGAACCCGCCGTTCGTCATCGACGTCGCCACCCTGGCCCCGCACTCCCGCGGTGACGCGGCCTCGACGATACGGATCGAGCCGGACGTCCTCACCGTCCGCGTCTCGGCACTGAACGAGGACCCGGTCTACTACGCGGTCAACCGCATGAAGGGCCTGTTCGCCTACTTCACGGACCTGCTCCTCGCGCCGCTGGTCCTGCCCGCGCTCGCCGTGCCCGTCCGGTTCACCGGCGGTTCGCCGGGCCACGAGCGCGGCACCCTGCTGGACGGCGTGGACCGGCTGCGGTACGGCACCGTGTCCCGTACCCGGCGCGTCGACGGGCACTGGCTCACGGACGCGGGCGACGAGCACGACGTGCTCGACGACTTCCGCGCGCCGCACCGGGACGACCCGCTGGCCGCCGGCGAGGCCCAGCTGGAGGCGCTGGCGGCGGAGATCGGGCGGATCGACGCGGCCACCCCGGAGGGCACCGGTTACGCCACCCTGCTGTCCGGGGGCATCGACTCCGGGACTGTGACCTGCCTGGCGTCCCGTGCCGGACTGTCCGTCACCCCGTACAGCGTCGCGACCCCCTGGGGCGACGAGCTCGACGACGCGGCCGAGCTCTGCGCGGAGCTCGGCATCGGCCTCGAACCCGTCCACCTGACCGAGGACCAGATCATCGGCTCGATCCCGGAGGCAGTCCGGTGGCTGGGGGCGGCCGACGCCGAGGTCGTCGAGGTCGCGCTGACGGCGACGGCGGTGCAGCGGCTCGGCGCCGTCCCCGCGGACCGGGTCCTGCTGACCGGTTACGGCAGCGACCTGATCAACGCCGGCATCTACCGCCCGTTCGACCACCGCGACGACCTGATCGAGCAGGTCCTGACGGCCGTCGACCGCACGCGGCGCAGCAACGAGCTGTCCAACCGGATGCCGCTCGCGTACGGCACCACCGTCCACCACCCCTTCTGGTCCTGGCCGGTGATGAAGGTCGCCCTGGAGACCACGCCCGAGTGCAAGGTCCGGGGCGGCCGGGAGAAGTACCACCTCCGTACGGCGATGGGCAGCCGGGTCTCCGAGCCGGTCGCCTGGCGCAGGAAGATCGCCGTCCACCACGGCGGCGGCCTTCAGGACGGGGTGGCGCGCCGTCTGGAGAAGGAGACGGGCACTCCGGACCGGCAGGCCGTGTACACGGCCTGCTTCGCCGAGCTCCTGGACCGGGCGGCGCGGGGCGAGCTGGACCCCGTGGACCCCTGGGAGCTCTTCGAGCGGGCCCTGCGCCGCGTCCGGTCCAGCTGACCACGTACCCCCGGCAGCCCGAAAGGAACCCCCGATGCCCCTGTTCCACCCGCCGGTCCCGCCCGGGGGCCGGTCCCCTCTCCCGGCGCCCGTCGCCCCCGTCCCGTCCCCGTGGAAGGCGGCCCCGAGATGACCCGGCGCATACGCACCCGGGTGGGCATCATCGGCGCGGGCCCCGCCGGACTGGTCGCGGCCTCGGTGCTGGGCAGGGCGGGCATCGACCACGTGGTGGTGGAGCGGTCCTCGCGCGAGCACATCGAGCAGCGCACCAGGGCGGGGCTCCTGGAGCAGTGGACGGTGCGGTACCTCAGGAGCCAGGGCCTGGGCGACCGGCTGGTCGAGGAGGGGCGGCGGGCGGGCCGCTCGGACTTCCAGATCCTCGGCCGGCGCGTCTCCCTGGACTACGCCGCCCTGACCGGCGGCGACCGGCACTGGGTGTACCCGCAGCACCTGCTCGTCCGCGATCTGTGCGAGGGGCTGGAGCGGGCCGGGACGCCGCCGCTGTTCTCGCGGCAGGTCCGGCAGGTGGTGGGCCTGCCCGGTCCGGCACCGCGCATCGTGTGCGACGAGGTGGAGATCGACTGCGACTTCGTCATCGGCTGCGACGGTTTCCGGGGCATCTCCCGCACCCTGATCCCGGCGGGCCTCGACGAACCGCCCGAGGCTTCCCTGCGGTATCCGTACGAGACCCTGACCATGCTCGCCGAGGTGGACCGGCCTGCGGAGAACGTCGTCTACGCGGTGACCGAGCAGGGGTTCGCGGGGATGATGCCGCGCACCCCCGAGGTCAGCCGCTTCCATCTGCAGATCGGCGCCGGGGAGAGCGCGGAGGACTGGCCGGTGGAGCGCATCCGGGAGCAGCTGGCGCTGCGGCTGCGCCGCGAGGGCACCGTCGCCCCGCGGATCGGTGCCGTCACCGAGCTGGGGAGGCTGCTGATGCGGAGCCACATCACCGACACGCTGCGCCACGGCCGCCTGTTCCTCGCCGGGGACGCGGCCCATCTGCTGGCCCCGTTCGGCGGGAAGGGAGCCAACCTGGCCATCGCCGACGTCGCCGACCTGACGCGGGGGCTGATCGCCCACTACCGCCGCGGGGAGGACGAACTGCTCGACGGGTACACCCGGCGGCGGCTGCGGCAGATCTGGCAGGTCCAGGAGTTCTCCGACCAGCTGCTCCGGCTCGTCATGCTCCCTCCCGCGGAGTCCGGGCCGGCCGCACGGCGCTTCGTCCTGGGGCTGAGGCTCGCGGCCGTCGAGCGGATGGTCCAGGGGCCGGAAGGAGTGGCCTTCGCCCGCCAGTACGTCGGCTCGAACGGCCCTGCCGCGTAAGGCTCGACAGTCCCGCCGCGGGGAGACCGGGGGCGGAAGACCCGTTCCACCCCTCCCCCTCCCCCCTCCGCCTTCCTCTTCCGTCTCTTCTCCTTCCTTCCCCTTCCACGAGAAACAGAGGGACCGAACGTGCCGACGAGCAAGTGGTTCGTGGTGACCAACCGCCGCATGGCCGATCTCGAAGGCACATGTCAGCGGCTGGACCTGGGAAAGCTCCACCTCTACCACCAGGGGCTCGTCTTCCCGCCCTCCGCGCTCGGCTGCTTCGACGTCGACGTCCGCACCATGCGGGTCGAACGGGGCACCGGCGCGGCCGAGTTCGATCCTTCGGTCGGACCCACGACGGTCCGTGTCGCCGAGGACACGGTGGCGGTCTCCTCGGGGGCCTTCAACACCGATCCGGTGTTCTTCGCGGCCGAGCGCACGACGGGCCGGTTCGCCTACTTCTCCGACCTGTTCCTCTCCCCCGCGGTGCTCCCCGCGCTCGGCCTCCCGGTCGTCCTGCGGGCCCCCTCCGAGGAGCCCGCAGGCGAGGAGACCCTCGTCCGCGAGGTGCGCAGGATCGACTACAGCACCGTCCAGGAGTCCTGGTGCTCCCGCCGCGGCTGGACCACCAGGGCCGTCCAGGGGACCGATCTGCTCAACCGGTACCGCCGGCCCGTCCGGCACGACCCGATGCGGGCCGGGCTTGACCAGATCGAGGCCCTGGAGGGCGTGCTCGGCGCCATCGACGCGGAGTCCGCCGCCGGGACGCGGTACTGCGCGCTGCTCTCCGGCGGGATCGACTCCGGGGCCGTCACGTTCCTCGCCCACAAGCTGGGCCTGCCGGTCGAGTCGTACAGCGTCGGCACTCCCTGGGGCGACGAGTTCGACGCCGCGCAGGAGCTGTGCGACGTCGCCGGCGTCGAGCTGACCCGGGTGGGGCTCACCGAGGACGACTTCGTCGACGCGGTCCCCGAGGCGGTGCGCTGGCTCGGCCACGCCACCCCCGAGGTGGTCGAGATCGCGCTGACCTCCGCGGCCGTCCACCGCACCGGGGCGCTCCCGGCCGGCCGGACGCTGCTCACCGGATACGGCAGCGACCTGATCAACGACGGGCTCGTGACGCCGGACGAGACGGACCGCAGGCTCCTCGAACGGACGGTGCGGGCGGTCCACCGGACCCGTTTCACCGATGAGCTCTCCAGCCGGATGTCGCTCGCCTACGGCCGTGAGACCCACCATCCGTTCTGGACCTGGCCCGTCATGCGGGTCGCGCTGGAGACCGCGCCCGGCTGCAAGGTCCGGGACGGCAGGGAGAAGTACCACCTGCGCAAGGCCATGCACACCCGGGTGCCCTACGACATCGCCTGGCGGAAGAAGGTCTCGGTCCACCACGGGGGCGGCCTCCAGGCCGGGATCGCCCGGCGGCTGGCCGCCGACACGGGACACGACGACCGCCGGCGCGTCTACCACGCGTGCTTCACCGGCCTGATGGACGCGGCGGGCCGGGGCGCCCTGGACTCCTGGCCCGCCCGCGAGGTGTACGAGCGGGCCGTCCACCGGGCCGCGTCCGGCCGCCCGTGACCCCGCCCGACCGAGGAACCGGCGCACGACCGCGCCACCGCAAGCTGCCCGAAGGACTCTCGTCATGATCTACGAACGCTTCCTGTGCCACGTCGCCGAGCACCCGGACCGGACGGCCCTCAGAACGTCCGGGGGTGAGGTCCTCACCTACCGGGAACTGGCGGACCGGGCCGAACGCGTCGCCGCGGGGCTCGACCGGGCCTCGGTGCGCGCCGGGGACACGGTGGCGACCTGGCTGGACAACACGCCCGGCTACGTCGCCGCCGTCCTCGCCCTGTGCCGGATCGGCGCCGTCCACCTGCCGGTCGGCCGCCAGGCCGACGCCGACAGGATCCGGACGCTGCTCGACCGGTCCGGGGCGTCCCTCCTCGTCGTGGGCGACGGGTTACCGGACGTGCGGCGGATCCCCCGTACGGTGCGCCTGGACGACCTGGAGGTCCCGGCCGCGGCCGGCGGTCCGGCCGGCCGCTCCCCCCACTCCGGGGTGTTCCGGCTGCAGGAGACGTCGGGCTCCACCGGCGTGCCCAGGCTGGTCGCCTGGCGGCAGGAGGACCTGCTGGCGGACCGGCTGGCCTGGATCGAGTGGACCGGGCTCACACCGGACGACCGCGTGTGCTGCATGCATCCCCTGGACGTGGCCCACGGCTCCGACGTCCATCTGTTCCCCGCGCTGCTCTCGGGCGGCGAGCTGCTCCTCGTCGAGTCGGGGGCGACGCCGGACACCGTCCTCGGCTTCCTCGCGGACCACGGGGCCACCGTCTTCAGTGCCCTCCCGCGCCACTACGAGCAGCTCGTGACGGCGTCCGAGGCGCGGGGCGGGGTGCGGCTGCCGTCCCTGCGGCTGCCGCTGTGCGGAGGCGCCTATCTGAACGGCGCGACCGTGGAACGGGCGGAGGAGACGCTGGGAATCCGCGTCCGGCGGATCTACGGTTCCACCGAGTTCGGCATCGTCCTCGGCAATCCGGACGACGTCCCCCAGGCGGGCCGGGGCATGCGGCCGCTGCCGGGGGTCGAGGTCCGGCTGGAACCGCTCGGCGCCAGCCGTCCGGACCAGGGCGAGCTCATCGCCCGCTCCGCCGCCACCAGCGTGGGGTACCACGGCGACGACGAGGCGACCGCGAGGGCGTTCCGGGACGGCTGGTACCGGACCGGCGACGTGGCGGAGCGGCGGCCGGACGGCGAGTACCGGGTCCTCGGGCGGACCGGTGACGCCATCCCGGCGGGGGACCGGGCCCTGTTCGCGCCCGTCCTGGAGGAGGAACTCGCCGCCCGGCTGCCGCTGGACGAGGTGGTGGTCCTGGCGGGCGGGCGCTCCGGCCTCCTCGTGCTCGCCGTTCCCGCGCCGGGTGCGGACGCCGCCGAGGCGGGGGCTGGCGTCCTGGCGGAGCTCGCGGCGCTGGGCGCCGGGGCCACGGTCCACGTGGTGGACGCGATCCCGCACACGCCGGTGGGCAAGGCGGACCGTCCCCGCATCCGGCGGCTCTTCCCGGACGACCCGGGCCCGCGCGCGTAGACCGCTCTCCCCGCCCTTCGTCCACCTCGCCCTCCTTCACCTCACCGGCCGAGGTCGTCGACGGCCGTACGTTCGGCGTTCAGCCCAGGAAGGCCGTCAGCCGGTCGTTCAGCTGCCGCGGCGCGGTGAGGGGCAGGGAGTGGTGGGTGGCTCCGGGGAGCAGGGCCACCTCGGCGTGCGGGAGCGTCCGGCGGGCCCTGTCGGCGGCCTTGCCGGCGTGGTGGGCGCGGCTGCGCTCCGCGAACACGGCCAGCACCGGCATGCGGAGGTCGGCGACCCGGGGGCGGCCGCCGACGACGAGCTTGCGGCCGGGGACCGTGGTGGCCAGCGCGTAGAGGCGCTGCCAGGTCTCGGCCGGGTGGGCATCCGCCGTCTCCCAGGCAAGGAAGGCGCGGGCACGGGCCTCGCTCGGGCGGATCAGGGTGGGCAGGGCGCGCAGCAGGTAGCCGGGACGGAAGCCGGCGAAGACCTGGGTGGGGTCCACGAGGACGAGGCGGTCCACCCGCGACGGTGCGCGCAGTGCGTACCTGACGGCCAGCCAGGCGCCGTACGAGTGGCCGCACAGGTGCGTGCGGGCGAGTCCGAGGCCGTTCAGCAACGCGTCCAGCCAGGCTGTCAGGTCGTCCGCGCTCTTCAGCGGTGTGCCCCGGCGTTCGGTGCGGCCGGCGTCGCCCAGCAGGTCCACCGCGTGGACCCGGTACCGCTCGCCGAGCGCCGGTGCGTTGGCGAACCAGACGAGGCCGGTGGCCGAGCCGCCGGGCAGCAGCACGAGCGGGCTGCCGTCCGCCGGGCCGTACACGTGGACCCGGGTGGGTCCGTACGGGGTGGCGACGTCACGCTCCTCGGTGGTCTCGGGCCAGCGGGCACGGAGCTCGTCGTAGACACGGTCGAAATCGGGCAGGGACACGGCGATTCCCCTCGCTGGGCAATAATCTCGCTCAGCGAGATGTTAGCTGTGGAACCGAGGAGTGCGCATGGAAGAACAGAGCGAAGAACAGAGCCGGGCAATGGGGCTGGTCCACCTGCTGCGCGCGGTCACCGTGGAGTTCGACATGCTCGGCGCCGAGTTCGCCGCGCGCCACGGACTGCATCCCACCGACGTGCGCGCGCTGATCCACCTGCTGGACGCGGAACGCGCCGGTACACGGGCCACGCCCGGATGGCTCGGCGGGCAACTGCGGCTGAACTCCGCCGGGACCACCTCCCTGGTGGACCGGCTGGAGCGGCTCGGACTGGTCTCGCGCGGCAGGGACACGGCGGACCGGCGACGCGTGCTGCTGAAGGTGGAGGAGAAGGCCATGGACCTCGGGCAGTCCTTCTTCGGGCCGGTGATCGGCGAAGTGCTGGCGGCCGCGGAGGTGTTCGAGGCGGGCGAGCTGGAGACGGTGCGCCGCTTCCTGACCGCGGTACTGGAGTCCGCCGGGCGGGCGCGTCCGGTCTGACGCGCCCGCCGGCGCGAGGCCCGGCAGCCGCGGCGGGATCGGTCGCACACGGACGTGACGACCGCGCATGGACGTGACGACGGCGCGAGACCGCCGGGGACCACCGTCGCGGGTCACCTTCCCGGTGAGCGGGAACCGCCACCTGCGCCGGGCCGCCCCTCCCTGTCAGGCTCCGATCCGCTGGGTTCGCGCCCGTGCCCCGGACGGGGGCGGGGCAGCAGGGAGGACGTGACGGATCATGAGGGGCGCGCAGACGATCGCCCGGCTCGCGGACTGGGCCGCGGAGAGGTACGGGGACGAGGAGGCCCTCGTCTTCGGCGAGGACCGGTGGACGTTCGCGGAGCTGCGGGAGCGGGTCGACCGGGTGGCGCGCGCGGTGATGGCGCGGGGAGTGCGCCCGGGGGACTCGGTCGCCGTGTGGGCGCCGAACAGCGCCCGCTGGGTGGCGGCCGCCCTCGGCGCGGTGGCGGCGGGCGGGGTGCTGGTCCCGGTGAACACCCGCTACAAGGCGTCCGAGGCCGCCGACATCCTGCGCCGCTCCCGCACCCGCCTCCTGTTCACCGAGCACGACTTCCTGGGCACGGACTACCGGGCGCTGCTCGCCGCGTCGGGAGAGGAACTCCCGTTGCTCGCGTCGACGGTGACGCTGCACTCCGGTGACTGGTCGCGGTTCCTGTCGGACGGGGAGACGGTGACCGGGGAGGAGCGGCGCTCCCGTACCGGCGCCGTCCGTCCCTCCGACACCGCCGACATCCTCTTCACCTCCGGCACCACCGGCCGTCCCAAGGGCGTGCCCGCCACCCACGCGCAGAACCTGGGTGTCTACGACGCCTGGGCGCGTACGGTCACCCTGCGGCGCGGTGACCGCTACCTCCTGGCCAACCCGTTCTTCCACACCTTCGGCTACAAGGCCGGCGTCCTCGCCTGCCTGTTGCGCGGGGCGACGATCGTCCCGGAGCGGGTCTTCGACGCGGAGGCCGTCCTCGGCCGCATCCAGGACGAGCGGATCTCCGTCCTGACCGGTGCGCCCACGGTCTTCACCTCGCTCGTCCACCATCCCGGGCGCGAGGCGTACGACCTGACGTCGATGCGGATGGCCGTCACGGGCGCGGCGAACATCCCCACCGCGCTCATCGAACAGATCAGGTCATGCATCGGCGCGCGGAGCGTCAACACGGCGTACGGACTGACCGAGTCGACGGGCGTCGTCACGATCTGCCCGCCGCACGAGTCCCCCGAGACGCTGGCCCGCACCTCGGGAACGGCCCTGGAGGGCACGGAGCTGCGCGTCGACGCGCCGCCCGGGGAACCGGGCGAGATCCTCACCCGCGGCTACCACGTGATGCACGGCTACCTCGACGACCCCGAGGCCACCGCGCAGGCCGTCGACGCGGACGGCTGGCTGCACACCGGGGACGTCGGCGTCCTCGACGAGCGCGGCTTCCTGCGGATCACCGACCGGCTGAAGGACATGTTCGTGGTCGGCGGGTTCAACGTGTACCCGGCCGAGGTGGAGCAGGTCCTGCGCGGTCATCCCGCCGTCCTGGACGCGGCGGTGGTGGGCGCGCCCGACGCGCGGCTCGGGGAGGTCGGCGTCGCCTACTGCGTACCGGCGGCCGGGTCCCGGATCGACGCGGCGGAACTGACCGCGTACACCCGCGAACGGCTGGCCAACTTCAAGGCCCCGCGCGCCTTCCGTTCCCTCCCCGCACTCCCCCACAACGCGGCGGGCAAGGTCGACAAGGGCGCTCTGCGGCGGCTGGCGGAGAACACGATCACCGGATGAGGAGAGCAGACACGTGAACGACAGCATCACCGAACCCGCCGTCGGCGACGGCAGCGACGTCGACGTCCTCGTCGTCGGCGCGGGCGTCACCGGCCTGTACGCCGTGCACAGGCTGCGCGGTCTCGGCTACCGCGTGCGGGGCGTCGAACGCGGGGCCGACGTGGGCGGCGTCTGGTACTGGAACCGCTACCCGGGCGCCCGCTGCGACGTGGAGTCCGTGGACTACTCGTACTCCTTCGACGAGGACCTCCAGCAGGAGTGGGACTGGAGCGAGAAGTACGCCGCGCAGCCGGAGATCATGCGCTACCTGTCCCATGTCGCCGACCGCTTCGACCTGCGCCGGAGCTACACCTTCGCCACCTCGGTGACCTCGGCCGAGCTGGACGAGGAGACCCTGCGCTGGACGGTGCGCACGGACCGCGGCGAGGTGATCTCGGCCCGGTTCTGCGTGTTCGCCGTGGGGTGCCTCTCCAGTACGCACGTGCCGGACATCCCGGGGGCCGGGGAGTTCGCCGGTCCGACGTACCACACGGGGGCCTGGCCCCACGAGGACGTGGACTTCACCGGGCTGCGCGTCGGGGTGATCGGCACGGGCTCCTCCGGCATCCAGGCCGTCCCGCTGATCGCCGAGCGGGCCGCGCACCTGACCGTCTTCCAGCGCAGCGCCAACTACAGCGTCCCGGCCGGGAACGAGCCCCTGGACGAGGAGACGCGCCGCCGGCAGAAGGCCGGGTACGCGGAGCGGCGCCGGCTGTCCCGGGCCGGCAGCGGCGGCTCGCCCCACGCGGCGCACCCGTCCCGCACCTTCGAAGTGTCCGAGGAGGAGCGCCGGGCGGCGTTCGAGGAGCGCTGGAAGCTCGGCGGCGTCCTGTACTCCAAGACGTTCCCCGACCAGCTCACCGACCGCGCGGCCAACGACGCGGCACGCGCCTTCTGGGAGGAGAAGGTCCGCGCCCTCGTCGACGACCCCGCCGCCGCCGATCTGCTCGTCCCCACCGACCACCCGATCGGCACCAAGCGGATCGTCACCGACTCGCACTACTACGAGACCTTCAACCGGGACGACGTACGGCTCGTGAGCCTGCGCGAGAACCCGATCGAACGCATCGACCGCACCGGGATCGTGCTGGCCGACGGGTCCCGGGTGGAGCTAGACGCGATCGTGTTCGCGACCGGCTTCGACGCGATGACCGGCGCGATCGACCGGATGGACGTCCGGGGGCGGGGCGGCCGGAGGCTGAAGGACGTCTGGAGCGCGGGCCCCCGTACGTACCTGGGGCTCGGGGTCGACGGCTTCCCCAACCTCTTCCCCCTCACGGGGCCCGGCAGCCCGTCCGTCATGGCCAACGTCGTGCTCTGCGCCGAACAGCACGGCGACTGGCTGGGCGACTGCCTCCGCCACCTCGACGAGCACGGCTACCGCGCGATCGAGGCGAGCCCGGAGGCCGTCGAGCAGTGGGTGGTCCAGTGCCGCGACCGGGCGGCGGCCACGCTGTTCCCGGAGGCGAACTCCTGGTACCTGGGGGCCAACATCCCGGGGAAGCCACGGGTGTTCATGCCGTTCATCGGCGGCTTCGGGGTGTACGGCGAGATCATCGCGGACGTCGCGGGCTCGGGCTACAAGGGGTTCGAACTGATCCGGGGCTGACGCGGCGCCCCGGCGTACGAGAAGTGGCCCCCCCCCCCCCCCCCCCGGGGGGGGGGGGGGCGGGGCGGGTGATATTTACGGAGACGGGCCGTCCGCCGTCCCCCGCCGGGGGATGTAAAACAAAAAA
>NZ_JBHXRW010000006.1:202443-227418 GCF_042716635.1 Streptomyces sp. NPDC058664
GCGCGCCCCCTTATTTTTTTTTTCTCACATTGTTACCCACTCGCCGGGGGGCCCCCCCCCCCCCCCGGCCCCCCCCCCCCCCCCCCCCCCCCCCGGGGGGGGGGGGGGGGGGCCACTTCCGTATGTCATTCGCCGTGCAGTGCCGTACGCAGGACCGCGAACGCGGTGTCGCGGGCCGCGGCCGCCTCGGGCAGGGCGGGGGCCATGGAGAGGAAGCCGTGGAACATCCCGGCGTAGTGGTGGGCCACCACGGACACGCCCGCCGCGGCGAGGGCCGCCGCGTACGCGAGGCCCTCGTCCCGCAGGGGGTCGAAGCCCGCGGTGACGACGTGGGCCGGCGGGAGCCCGGAGAGGCCGGCGCCGGCCAGCGGGGCCGCGTGGGGGTGGTTCCGGTCGGCGGGCTCCGGCAGGTACCCGTCCCAGTACCAGCGCAGGTGGTCGGAGGTGAGGAAGCAGCCCTGGCCGTTCTCCCGGTGGGAGGGCCGGGAGCGGGTCGGGTCGAGCATCGGGTAGTAGAGGGCCTGGAAGGCGATCCCGGGCCCGGCGCGGTCGCGGGAGAGCCGGGCGAGGACGGTGGCGAGGTTGCCGCCCGCGCTGTCCCCCGCGACGGCGGTCCGCCGGCCCGGGTACGTCGCCGCCGTCCACAGCAGGGCCGTGTAGGCGTCCTCGGGCGCGGCGGGGAACGGGTGCTCGGGGGCCCGGCGGTAGTCGACGGAGACGACGACGGCGTCGGTGGCGCGGGCGAGGGCCCGGCAGAAGCCGTCGTGGCTGTCGAGGTCGCAGAGGGCGAAGCCGCCGCCGTGGCAGAACAGGACCACGGGGGCGTTCTCGTGGACGCTCCCGTGGTAGACGCGGACGGGCACGCCGTCGGCGTCCTCGTCCGTGACACGGGCGAGGGGGAGCGGGGGGACGGCGGGCCGGGGGCGGGCGGCGAGGAAGGCCCGTACCTCGGTGATGTCCGTCATCTCCGTTCCCAGGCGGGGGAAGTGGGCCGTGGCCAGGTCGATGACCGCCTGGACCTCGGGATCGGGCCGCGTCACCCGTCCGCTCCCGTCGGGGCCGGGCCGCGTCACGCGTCCGCTCCCCTCGGGGTGGGGACCGGCATGCGGCCCGCCGACGCGCCGCCGTCCACGGCGAGTTCGGCGCCGGACAGGTACGACGCGTCGTCGGAGGCGAGGAACGCGACGAGGTGGGCGACCTCCTCGGGCTCCCCCACCCGCCCGAGCGGCGCGCCCGGATGCTCCCTCGTCCCCAGATGGGCGGTCATGGCCGTGGCGATGGCCCCCGGGTGGACGGAGTTGACCCGGATGCCGTCCGGGCCGAGTTCGAGGGCGGCGGTCCTGGTCAGGCCGCGCAGACCCCACTTCGCCGCGCCGTACGCGCCGTGGCCCCACAGGCCCTGGAGGCCGGCCTGCGAGGAGATGTTGACGATGGACCCGCCTCCGTTCGCCCGCATCGCCCCGGCCGCGGCGCGGACGCCGAGGAACGGGCCGATCAGGTTGACGCGGAGGAGCGCCTCGAGCCGGGCCGGGTCCTCCTCGGTGATGAGCGCGGTGGAGTAGATCGCGGCGTTGTTGACGAGGACGTCGAGCCGGCCGAAGGCGTCCAGGGCGGCGGCCACGGCGGTCGCCCAGGACCGCTCGTCGGTCACGTCGTGGCGGACGAAACGGGCGGCGGGGCCGAGGGAGGCGGCCGTCGCCGCGCCCTCGGCCTCCCGTACGTCGGTGAGGACGACCCGCGCGCCGAGGGCGACGAGCAGCCGGGCCTCGGCCTCGCCCATGCCGCGTGCCGCGCCGGTGACCAGCGCGACCTTCCCTGTCAGATCGACGGCCATCAGCGGTGCTCCTCGATCTGTCGGAGGGTCGGGCCGGTCGTCCAGCCGCCGTCGACGGCCAGTTCCGCCCCGGTGACGTACGAGGCGGCGTCGGAGAGCAGGAAGACGATCGCGTGCGCGATCTCCTCGGGTTCGCCGACCCTGCCCATGGGAGCGGCGGGGTGGTTGCCCTCGCCGCGTTCGATGCCGATGTGGGCGGTCATCGGGGTGTGGATCATGCCGGGGTGCACGGAGTTGACGCGGATGCCGGCGGCGGCGAGCTCCACCGCGCCGACCCTGGTGAGCCCGCGCACACCCCACTTGGCCGCCCCGTAGCCGGCGGTCAGGGCCAGGCCCATGAGGCCGGCCGCCGAGGAGACGTTGACGACGGAGCCGCCGCCGTTCTCCCGCATCACCGGGATCACGGTCCGCATGCCGAGGAAGACGCCGGTGAGGTCGACGTCGACGACCCGGCGGAAGTCCTCGGCCGACTGCTCCTCCAGGAGGTGGGAACCACCGGAGATCCCGGCGTTGTTGACGAGGCCGTCCACGCGGCCGAACGCGGCGACCGCGTGGTCCACCACCTCGCGCCAGTCGTCCTCCGAGGTGACGTCGTGGCGGACGAACCGGGCGTCGCCGCCGAGCCCGGCGGCGGTCGCCCGCCCCTCCTCCTCCCGTACGTCGGTGAGCACCACCCGGGCGCCGGCCCCGGCGGCCACCCGGCCGGCCCCGGCGCCGATGCCGCGCGCCCCACCGGTGATGATCACCGTCTTTCCCCGCAGGTCCGCCATCGGGCCGCTCACCGCGTCTCGGGGGCGCGGGTGCGGGCGATGTGGCCGACCGCGAGCCAGCTGAAGGTCATGGCGGGGCCGATGGTCGCGCCGGGACCCGGGTAGGTCTCCCCCATGACGGCGGCCGAGACGTTCCCGGAGGCGTACAGGCCGTCGATGACCGTGCCGTCCTCCCGCAGGACGCGGGCCGTGGCGTCGGTGACGAGACCGCCCTTGGTGCCGATGTCGCCCGGGTGCACGGGGATCGCGTAGTACGGGCCCTTCTCGAGCGGCGCCAGGTTCGGATGGGGCAGCGTCGGGTCGCCGTAGTAGCGGTCGTAGACGCTGTCGCCGCGGTGGAAGTCCTCGTCGCGGCCCGCGCGGGCGAATCCGTTGAAGCGGTCCACGGTGGCGCGCAGCCGCTCCGGGGCGGCGCCGATGCGGGCGGCCAGCTCCTCGACGGTCCCGGCCCGCTTGACGAAGCCGCTCTCCCGCCACGCCTTGGGGAACGCCTGGCCGGGGAACAGGCCCATGAAGATGTAGCGGGCCTTGGAGGTGGCGTCGAGGATCAGCCAGGACGGCACGGTGGACGCCCCGGGCCGGTCGTGGGCGTACATGGCGTCCACGAACTCGTGGTACGGGGCGGCCTCGTTGGCGTACCGCTCCCCCGCCGCATTGACGATCACCATGCCGGGGATGCCGCGGTCGGCGACCAGGAAGAACGGCCTGCCCTCGGGAGGGACCACCGACGGCGCGCCCCACACCCGGTCCATGAGGTCGGTCGCCGCGCCGAGGGCCGTGCCCAGTTCGAGGGCGTCACCGGTCTGTCCTTCGGCCGCGGAGCTCCACTCGGTGGAGGTGGGCGTCGGCAGGTGCTTCTCGCGCAGCCGCTGGTCGTGCGAGAAGCCCCCGGAGGCGAGGACGACGCCGCCGGTCGCCCGGACGGTGAGTTCACGGCCTGCGCGAGTGATCCGGACACCGGTGACCCGGCCGTTCTCCTCGACCAGTCCGGTCAGCGGGGCGGAGAGCCACAGGTCGCCGCCGAGGGTGTCGAGGGAGTGCCGCATGCGGGCGATCAGCGCCTCGCCGAGGGAGAGCAGCTCCTTGCCGGAGAGCCTGGCCCCGAGGGCCCGGGCGCCGACCCGGGCCGCGGTAAGGCGTCCGGCCCAGGTGCGTCCGACCATGTTCAGCCGCCGGAAGTCCTTGGAGGTGATGGTGAGGCCGTGGGTGGGCAGTCCGGCACGGCGCATGGTGGCGCGCTGCTCGGGGCCGAGCGTGCGGAAGTCGAAGATCCGCGGTTCGACGGAACGGCCCTGCGGGTAGCCGCCGAGCCGCTCGGGGTAGTAGTCGGAGTAGCCGGGGGTGTAGACGAACCGTACGGCGGTGCGGTCGTGGAACTCCCGCACCATCCGCGGTCCGTGCTCGATGTAGGCGGCCTTGCGCGCGGCGGGGACCCGGTCGCCGACGGTGGCGTCCAGGTAGGCGCGGGCCTTCTCGGGGGTGTCGCCGAGTCCGGCGGCTTCCAGGTGGAGGTTGTCCGGGACCCAGATCGCCCCACCGGACAGGGCGGTCGAGCCGCCGTAGGCGTCGGTCTTCTCCACCACCAGGACGGTCAGTCCGCGCAGCCGGGCGGTGATGGCCGCGGCCAGGCCGGCGGCGCCCGATCCGGCCACCACCACGTCGTACGTGTGGTCCCACGTGTCGTTCATCGGGTTCTCCCTCGTCGTGTCGGAGCGCACCGGCCGCGCGCCGGGTCAGCGGGCGGTGAGCCGGGCGTCGGTGAGCACCGGTGCGTCGTCGCGGTCCGCCGACGTGGCCGTCAGCCGGTAGCCGTCGGGGGTGTCCCAGACGCGCAGCCGCAGGGTCTCGCCGGGGAAGAACACCCCGGCGAAGCGGGTGCGGCAGCCGGTGATCGCGGCCGCGTCCCCGCCCAGGAGACGGTCGGTGACCGCTTTGACCGCCATGCCGAAGGAGCAGAGTCCGTGCAGGACGGGACGGTCGTAGCCGGCGCGGCGGGCGGTGGCGGGGTCGGCGTGCAGCGGGTTCCTGTCCCCGGTGAGCCGGTAGAGCAGGGCCTGCTGGCGGAGCGTCGGGATGTCGGTCACCAGGTCGGGCTCGCGGTCGGGCGCCGGGAGGCGCTCGGCGGGGCCGCGGTCGCCGCCGAAGCCGCCTTCCCCGCGGACGAAGATCTGGTTGCGCTGGGAGATCAGCGGCTCGCCGTCCTCGCCGAGGAGGGTGGACTCCTGGACGATGACGGCGGCCCTGCCCTTGTCGTACACGGCCGTCGCCCGGGTGACGGCCGTGCCGCGGGCGGCCGGGGGCAGCGGACGGTGCACGGTGATCTCCTGGCCGCCGTGCAGCACCCGCGCCAGGTCGATGTCGACTCCTGGCAGGTCGAAGACCTGGAAGCCGACGCCTCCGGTGCCGCCCGCGACGACTCCGAAGGTGGGCAGGACCTGGAGGCCCCGCTCGTGTCCTTCGTGGACGTAGCGGAGTTCGTCCGGGTCGGTCTCGGGGACGCCGGCACCGAGCGCCAGGTGGTAGAGCCGTACGTCGTGCTCGTCCCAGGTGACGGCGGTGCGCAGCGGCGGCGCGGAGAGCGCCTTCTCCACGTCGATGGGCATCAGAACGCCCCCACGGCGTAGCGGCTGCGGAAGAACAGCAGCGGCCGGCCGTCCTCTCCGGCGTCGAGCGCCACCACCTGGGCGGTGACCAGGTGGTGGTCCCCCGCCTCGTACACGGCGTGCAGTTCGCACTCCACGTACGCGAGGGCTCCGTCGACGCGCACGGTGCCGTGCTCGCCGGCGCTCCAGGGCACGCCCGTGAACTTGTCGGGGCCGCTGCGGCCGAGCGCGGCGCAGGTGGTCCGCTGGTCCTCGGCGAGGATGTTGACGCAGAAGCGGCCCGCGCGCTCGATCCTCGGCCAGCTGGTGGAGGACTTGCCGACGGCCAGCATGACCAGCGGGGGGTCGAGGGAGAGCGAGGCGAAGGACTGGCAGGCGAACCCGACGGGTCCGGCGCCGTCGGCGTCGAGGGTCGCCACCACGGTGATGCCGCTGGCGAAGCGGCCGAGGACGTCCCTGAAGACGGAGGGGGCGATCAGCCGTTCCACCGGTGGCCCCAGAAGCTGTCGGCGGTGATCTCCTTGGCGACCCAGGTGCCGGGGTCGACGACGAGGCCGTCCCAGCCGTACTCGACCTGGAAGCCGCCGGGGGCCTGGGCGTAGAACGACACCATGCGGTCGTTGGTGTGGCGGCCGAGGCTGGAGGCGATGGGGATGCCGGCGGCGTTCGTACGGTCGAGGCCGCGGCCCACGTCGTCGAGGGTCTCCAGCTCCACCATGAAGTGCACGATGCCGGGGGGCAGCGCGCCGGGGTAGAGGCCCAGGCTGTGGTGGCGGCGGTTGGGGCTCAGGAAGTGCATCCAGTGGAAGTCCCGCTGCTCGGTGGCGGTCGGGACGGCCTGCGGCGGCAGCTTCATCGAGTCGCGCAGCTGGAAGCCGAGCAGGTTCTCGTAGAAGTCCAGGGCGGCTTCGACGTCCGGCACGGGGAGCACGACGTGACCGAGGCCGAGATCGCCGGCGGGGTCGCCGGTGACGAAGCGGTTGCCGTACGGGGTGCCGAGCGGGGTGTGGTCCTGCGCCTGGCCCCAGTAGATCTCCAGCGGGTTGCCGCAGGGGTCCGTCACGTGGATCAGGCCCCGGACGCGGCGCTCGGCGAGCTCGGCGGCGTCGGCGGCCTTGACGGCGTGGCCCGCCGCCTCCAGTTCGTCGGCGGCCCGGGTGAGCGCGGCGGCGTTCGCCACCTCCCAGCCGGCGGCGAGGAGCCGGTCGCTCTCGCCCGCCTGGATGACGATCCGGTAGGCGCGGTCGTCCAGGCGCAGGCAGAGGGTGGACTCGGTGGTGCCGGTCGCCTCCACCATGCCGAGGACGTCGAGCGCGTAGCGGCGCCACTCGTCGAGCGTGGTGGTCTCCAGGCGCAGGTAGCCGAGAGCACGGATGTCCATGGGTGCACCTCTTCTGTCAGGGGATCAAGGGGGTCAAGGGGATTCAGTGGGAGAAGAAGTCGATCGCCAGACGGTTGAACTCGTCGGCCCGCTCGGTCTGGGCCCAGTGGCCGCAGTGCGGGAAGACGTGCAGGCGCGCGTCGGGGATCGTCCTGAGCGCGACGAGCGCGCCGTCGAGGGGGTTGACGCGGTCCTCGCGGCCCCAGGTGAGCAGCACCGGCTGGGTGATCCGGTGGGCCTCGCGCCAGAGCATCACGTCCTCGGCCCAGGCGGGCTCGGCGAAGGAGGCCGCCATGCGCGCGCTGCCGAGCCGGGTGTCGGGGTCGGTGGCCGAGACCCAGCGTTCCTCGACCAGTTCGTCGGTGACGATCGACCGGTCGTACGCCATGACACCGAGGAAGGCGCGCAACCGCTCCTTGGTCGGCTCGGGTGCGGTGTTGAACTCGAAGAGGCGCTTGATGCCCTCGGTCGGGTCGGGGGCGAAGAGGTTGACGGAGACCCCGCCGGGGCCCATCAGGAGGAGCTTGGCGACCTTGTCCGGGTGGTTCAGGGCCATCCGGACGGCGGTGCCGCCGCCGAGCGAGTTGCCGACGAAGTGGGCCCGGCCGATGCCCAGTTCGTCCATCAGGGCGGCGACGGCGTCCGCGCTGAAGCTGAAGTAGTCCTTGTCGGGCTCCGGCTTGTCGGAGCGGCCGTAGCAGGGCTGGTCGACGAGCAGGGTGCGGAAGTGCCCGGCGAAGACGGGGAGGTTGCGGCCGAAGTTGCTCCAGCCGGAGGCGCCGGGACCACCGCCGTGCAGCATGATCACGACGGGGGCTTCGGCCGGCCGGCCGGCGGGCCCGGCCTCGTGGAGGTGGAGGGTGAGCCCGGCCGCCTTGACGGTGCGGGAGGTCGACTCGTACGTGAGCTCTGCCATCTGCGGCGCCTCTCAGGCCATGGTGTCGTGGATGTCGATGCCGAGCGCGCACTGCCCGTACATGACGAGGGCGCGCTCGGGGTCGTTGGCGGCGTGGCCGCGGCCGGTGTGGGCGTCGCGCCAGGCGCGCTGGACGGGGCCGGGGCCGGTGCGCATGGCGTTGCCGCCGGCGTTCTCCATCAGCAGGTCGACCGCCGCGACCGCGCGTTCGGTGGCGAGCACCTGGTCCCTGCGGGTGCGGGTGCGCAGCTCCATGGGGATCTCCTCGCCGCGCCCGGCCAGGGCGTACATCTCGCCGATGTTGCGGGTCAGTTGGAGCCAGCTCGCGTCGATGTCACCGGCCGCGCGGGCGATGCGGACCTGTGCGAACGGGTCCTCGGCGACCTTCTGCCCGTAGGAGACGCGGATCCGCCGCCTGGTGGCCTCGGTGTACGAGTCGAAGGCGCCCTCGGCGATGCCGACGATCGGGGTGGAGATGGTGGTGGTGAACACGCCGGCGTACGGCAGCCGGTACAGCGGCTCGTCGTTGATCTCGTGGCCGGGCACCTTCAGGGCGGTGACCGGGCCGAAGCTCAGCGCGCGGTGGTCGGGGACGAACACGTCCTCGACCACGATGTCGTTGCTGCCGGTGCCGCGCAGGCCGACGGTGTCCCAGACGTCGTCGACGCGGTAGTCGGACCGGGGGATCAGGAAGGTCCGCATGTCGACCGGGTTGCCCTCGCCGTCGGTGACGAGGCAGCCGAGCAGGACCCACCGCACGTGGTCGCAGCCGGAGGAGAAGTGCCAGCGGCCGGAGAGCCGGAAGCCGCCGTCGGCCGGGACCGCCTTGCCGGTGGGCGCGTACGAGGAGGCGATGCGGGTCCTGGGGTCCTGCCCCCACACCTCCTGCTGCGCGCGGGGGTCGAACAGGGCGACGTGCCAGGGGTGGACGCCGACCACCGAGGCGACCCAGCCGGTCGAGCCGCACGCCTTGGCGATCTCCTTGACCGCCGTGTAGAAGACCACCGGGTCGGCCGCCCGGCCGCCGAAGGCCTTCGGCTGGAGCAGCTGGAAGAAGCCGGTGTCCTCCAGCTCCTTGACGGAGGCCTCGGGTACGCGGCGCAGTTCCTCGGCCTCGGCCGCGCGCTCGCGCAGGGCGGGGGCGAGGGCTCGGATCGCGGCCAGGACGTCATCGGCCATGGGGCATCCCCTTTCGGGTCGTGGCGGGGGGAGTGCCAGGACCGTACGGCGTGCCGTCCGGCGGCGAAATGGGCTGCTCCCACTGAGCGGGAACCCCGCCACGACGGCCTCGGAGCGCGGGGCCGGGCGGGCCGGGAGCACGGGCCGGAGCGGCTCGGAGCACGAAATCCGGCCGGCTCGGAGCACGGAGCCGGACGGGCTCGGAGCACGAAATCCGGTCGGCTCGGAGCATGAGGCCCGGGCGGGCTCGAAGCACGGGTCCGGGCGGCTCAGAGCATGGGGTCGTGGACGTCCATGCCGAGGGCGTCCTGGGCGTAGAGGACCAGCGCCCGCTCGACGTCGTTGGCCGCCTGGCCGCGGCCGGTGCGCAGGTCGCGCCAGGCGCGCTGGAGGACGCTCCCCGCGCCGAGCAGGGGTCCGCCGCCGGCGTTCTCCATGAGGAGGTCCACGGCGCCGATCGCGCGTTCGGTGGCGAGCACCTGGTCGCGGCGGGCGCGGGCGCGCAGCGCCGTCGGGATCTCCGCGCCGTCGCGGGCGACCGCGTACAGGTCGGCCATGTTGCGGGCGAGCTGCAGCCGGGCGGCGTCGATGTCACCGGCGGCGCGGGCGATGCGGACCTGTGCGAACGGGTCCTCGGCGGCGCGGGCCCTCCCCGGCCGGTCCCCGGCGACGCGCCCCTTTCCGAGCCGGTCCCCGGCGGCCCGCCGGCCGTGGGAGGCGCGCAGGCTCTCGCGGGCCGCCCCGACGTGGTGCGCGTGGGCGCCTTCGGCGATGCCGACCATCGCGGTCGAGATGGCGGTGGTGAAGACGGCGGCGTACGGCAGCCGGTACAGCGGTTCGGTGTTGACGTCGTGCCCGGGGCAGCGCAGCGCGGTCACCGGGCCGTAACCCAGGGTCCGGTGGGCGGGGACGAACGCCTCCTCGACCACGATGTCGTTGCTGCCGCTGCCGCGCAGACCGACCGTGTCCCACACGTCGTCGACGCGGTAGTCGGCGGACGGCACCAGGAAGGTCCGCATGTCCACCGGCCTGCCCTCGGCGTCGGTGACGAGACCGCCGAGCAGCGCCCACCGGGCGTGGTCGCAGCCGGCGGAGAAGTGCCACCGGCCGGACAGCAGGAAGCCGCCGTCGACGGCGGTGACCTCACCGGTGGGCGCGTGGGAGGAGCAGATCCGGGCGGACCCGTCCGTGCCCCAGACCTCCTCCTGGGCGCGGGCGTCGAGCAGGGCCACGTACCAGGGGTGGACGCCGAGGACCGAGGCGGCCCAGCCGGTGGAGCCGCACGCCGTGGCGATCTCGTGCACGGCGGCGTAGAAGACGGCCGGATCGGTGGCGAGTCCGCCGTACGCCCGGGGCCGGAGCAGCCGGAAGAAGCCGGTGGCCTCGAGTTCCTCGACGGAGGAGTCGGGCAGGCGGCGCAGTTCCTCGGCCTCGGCCGCGCGCTCGCGCAGGGCGGGAGCGAGGGCGCGGACCGCCGCGAGCACGTCGTCGTCGCGCATGCGCGTCCCTCCCGGATCCCGGTCTCGTCCTGCCGTGACGGTAGGGAACCTACGCGTTACTGTTCCGAGACGGAACTCCCTCTTCCCCGTACCCGTCACCTTCTGGCAATCTCCACGCAATACCGGAGATTACGGACCCTGCCGGCCGGGAGTGACCGGCCGGCTGTGCCGTCCGTGTGGGAGGTGCCGATGACGACCCGTGCTGTCGAGGCCGGAGTGCCGCCTCTGTCCCTGCTGGAGAAGGCGGCGAAGGTGCTGAGCGCCTTCGAGAGCGGGGGGCCGCGGCTCACGCTGACCGAGGTCGTGCAGCGCTCCGGCATCAGCCGGTCCTCCGCGCACCGCATCCTCGACCAACTGGTGCAGCTGCGCTGGCTGGAACGCGAGGGCCGCGACTACCGGCTGGGCATGGGCATGCTGGAGCTCGGTGCAACGGCCTCGCACCACAACCGGCTGCGGCGGGCGGCCCTGCCGCATCTGCACGCCCTGCACGAGTCCACCGGCCATCTCGTCCACCTCACCGTCCTGGACGGCACGGAGGTGGTCTACCTGGAGCGGATCGGCGGCTCGGACGACTCCGGCGTGCCGTCCCGGACGGGCGGCCGGCAGCCGGCGTACTGCACGGCGTCGGGCAAGGCGATCCTGGCCTTCGGCGATGCCGCGCGGGTGGAAGAGGTGATACGGCACGGGCTGCGGCCCCGTACCCCGCGCACCCTCACCCGCCCCGCGTCCTTCCGCGCCGAACTGGCCGTGACCCGGGAGCGGGGGGTGGCCTTCGACCACGAGGAGGGGTACCGGGGGGTGCACTGCGTGGCCGCGCCGCTGCGGGGCGCGGGCCGGGCCATCGCCGCGATCTCGGTGTGCGGCCACGGCGTCCACCGGGAGATGGAGCGGATCGCGCCCGCCGTGCGCGGCTGCGCGCGGTCGGTGTGGCAGTCGCTGTTCGGGCCGGGGCGGCACACGGAGAAGCGGGCGCGGGCGGCCGGGGCGGGGCCCGGACCCGGGGTTCCGCAGCCCTCGATGGACAGCATGATGGCCTGGCTGCGGTTCAGCGACTGGATGTGACGGGCGGCGCCCGCCCGCCCCGGGCGGCCCGGGCGGCCCTTCCCGGCCTCGTCAGGGGCTGGGGAAGCGGGCCCGCAGGGCGGCCAGACCGGTGCCGTAGGTGGCGTCGCCGAAGAGCGACTCCACCCGCGGCACCACGTCGTCCGGGCTCCGGTAGGTGGCGGACCACCTGACCTCGGCGCCGTCGGCGTGCGGACGCACGGCGAGCGTCGCCACGTAGTCGGCGACCGGCAGCGCGACCGGGTCGAGGAGGGCGTAGCGGTACGAGCGGGCCTCGGCGTCGCGGTCGAGCAGGCGCTCGCGCGCGACGACCGTGCCGTCGACCGCGAAGACGCGGACCGCGCCGGGGATTTCGGGGCCGGCGCCGCCCTCCAGGGTGGACGGCGGGAGATGCGGGTGCCAGTCGGCGAGAGCGCCGAAGTCACCGATGACCGCCCATACCGCGTCGGGTCCGGCCGCGAGCACGGTGGAACGTTCGAGCGTGCGGGTGTCGTTCACGGGTTCTCCTCGGGTACGGGACCGGGTCGGCTACGGACCGGCTACGGGTACGGGTACGGGTCTCACCAGGTGCGGTCGCCGCGCAGGACCGCGTCGGCGCCGCCGTCGGCGAAGACGACCTGCCCGGTCACGAGGGTGTTCTCGGCCGAGGTCAGCCATGCGATCAGCGGGGCGATCTGCTCGGGACGACCGTGGCCGTGCAGCGGCATCGGGACGCTCTGTTCGACGAGCCCGCGCATCGCGGGGTCGTCGAGGAGGGGCCGGGTCATGGGCGTCAGGACGACTCCCGGTGCCACGGCGTTGAGCGGTACGCCCGTACCCGCCCAGGCGTCGGTGACGGCGGCCCGGCGGACCCAGCGGGAGATCGCCGCCTTGGAGGAGGAGTAGACGAGGTGTCCCTCGCCGCGGTCCACGGCCGCCCGGGAGGCGGCCACCGCCGCCGGCTCGTCCCCGGCGAGCGCGGCGTCGACGATCGCGGGGTCCGTCGGGTGGACCGAGTCGACGGACCCGACGACCAGCGCCCTCGGCTCGGTGCCGGCGACGAGCAGCGGACGCAGCCCTTCGAGCGTGGCCACGGCGCCGAAGTGGTTGACCCTGACGGTGAGCGGGTCGAAGTGGGCGACGCCCGCGCAGGCGATGACCGCGTCCAGCCGTCCGCCGGTCAGCTCGTGGGCCCGGGCGGCGAGTTCGGCCCGGCCTTCGGCGGTGGACAGGTCGGCGCGGATGTCGCCGTCGTCGAGGTCCGCCCCGATGACGGTGTGGCCCCGCTGCCGCAGGAGGGCCGCGGTGGCCTCGCCGATGCCGGAGGCGGCTCCGGTGACCAGGCAGGTACGGGACATGGTGTGCTCCTCGTCGGGAGTGCGGGAGTGCGGGGGTCCGGGAGTACCGGGCGGTCAGGCGGACGTGTCGGCCGGGCGTGTCCGTCGGGCCTGTCCGTCGGACCTGTCCGTCGGGCGGGTCAGGAGTAGGTGATCTCGACCCGGTCGGTGAGGGGCAGGGTCTGGCAGGCCAGGACGTACCCCTCGGCGATGTCCTGCTCGTCCAGGACGTCGTTGCGCCGCATCGTCACCTCGCCCGCCAGGACACGGCAGGTGCAGGCGCTGCAGGCGCCCTCCCGGCAGGAGTACGGGGCGTCCACTCCCCCTGCGAGGAGCGCGTCCAGCAGCGGGGTGTCCGGCGGCCAGGCGACCGTGCGGGTCTCGCCGTCGAGTTCGGCCCGCACCGTTCCGCCGCCCCCGGCCCCGACCCCGTCCTCCGCGGCGGCGGCGCGCGGCACGGCCGGGGTGTCGAAGACGTCGCCGTCCAGGGAGAAGAACCGCTCCCGGTGGACGCGGCCGGCCGGTGCGCCGAGCGTGCGCAGGGCCTGCTCGGCGGCGTCCATGAGCGGCTCCGGGCCGCAGACGAAGGCCTCGCGGTCGGCGTACGGCGCGAACGCGGCGGCCAGCCGGTCCACGTAGGGGAGGCCCTGGAGCGACTCCAGCCAGTGGATCACGAGCAGCCGCCCGGGGTGGTCCTCGGTGAGCTCCCGCAGTTCGTCACGGAAGATGACCGAGGACTCGTCACGGTTGGCGTAGAACAGCACCACCCGGCCCGCGCCCCCGGCCAGGGCCGATTTGGCGATCGACAGGACCGGGGTGACGCCGCTCCCTCCGGCGACGAGCAGCAGGTCCCGGTCGAGGGAGGCCGGGGTGAAGGTGCCGGCCGGGGGCAGCGCCTCCAGCTCGTCCCCCGCCGCCAGGTGGTCGCAGATCCAGTGGGAGCCGTATCCGCCGGCCACCCGCTTGACGGTGATCTTCATGGGCTCGCCGGTGTGGGGCGAGCTGGCGAGGGAGTAGCAGCGGGCGGCCGGTCTCCCGTCGGCGCCGGGCAGCCTCAGGGTGAGGAACTGCCCGGGGCGGTACGTGAAGCGCCGCGCGCTCTCCGGTGGCGCCAGGAGCACCAGGGAGTGAGCGTCGGCCGTCTCGGCGATGACCTCGACGACGCGGAGCCGGTGGGTGCGTGTCCCGGTCACCGGCGCGGACTCAGACATCGGCGGCCTCCGGGATGCCGACCGGCGGGGTCCCGGACTCCGGGGTGCCGACCGGCAGGGTGCCGGCTTCCACCGCGCGGTCGATGCTCGCCCGCAGGGCCCGGCAGGTCGGTATCAGGGCGGTGTTCCCGCCCCGGCCCGTCCGGTCGCGGAACTCCGCGCAGACGACGGCCGCGTCGGCGGTCCACTGCACGGAGGTGTGGGCCGGGCTGAACTTCTCGCAGAGGACCTGGTTGCCGCAGGCCGCGCACTCCACCGGTCGCATGTCAGGCTCCGGTTCCCGGCCCCGCCGCGCGGCGGGCGAGGTTCTCCTCGACCTCCGCGCGCCAGGCCTCGTTGGCGCGCCGGGTGTCGATCTCGAACTCGAAGCGGCGGGTCATCTCGTCCTTGACGTCGGCGGCGTCGACGTAGAACTGCTCGTACCAGCGGCGCAGTTGGTAGACCGGGCCGTCCTCCTCCGTGAGCAGCGGGTTGTCGATGCGGGTCTTGTTCCTCCAGATCTCGACGTCCTGCTCGAAGCCGACGGTGGCCCCCTCGGCGGTGAGCCGGGCGGCCTCGGCGGCCTGCTCCTCCGTCATGCCGGGCAGCCGCCTGACGATCGCCCCGTACTGGAGCAGGAAGCTGTCGGCGTCGATCGGGTAGTGGCAGTTGATCAGGACGATCTCCATCTCGGCGCCGCCGCCGACGTCGCTGTAGAGGTGGTCGATCATGTAGGAGGGGCCGTGGTAGGAGGCGTCGGAGCGCAGGCGTCCGGAGCTGAGGGTGCCCAGTTCCATGTCGCCGCGGGGACTGCTCTCCATGTACTGGGTGGCGACATGGCCCTCGAAGACGTTCTTGAAGTACTCGGGGAAGGCGTAGTGGACGTAGTAGAAGTGCGCCATGTCGACGACGTTGTCCACGATCTCCCGGCAGTGGGAGCCCTCGACCCGCAGGGTCTTCCAGGTCCAGTCGCTCCACTGGTCGGCGTCGGGGCCGTGGACGCCCGCGATCTCGGGGACAGTGGCCCCGGGCGGCGGCGGGTTGCCCTCGGGGTCGTTCCAGACGAAGAGCTGCTTGTTCCGCTCCAGGGAGAGCCAGGCGCGGGTCCTGGCGCGCGGCGGGACGCGCCGGGCGTACGGGATGCCCGCGCAGCGGCCGTTGCCGGACCAGCGCCAGTCGTGGAAGGGGCAGGCGACGGAGTCGCCCTTGACGCTGCCGTGGGCGAGGTTGCCGCCCATGTGCGGGCAGTAGGCGTTCAGGACGTGCAGCTGTCCGTCGCCCTGGCCCTGGAAGACCACCAGCTTGGTGCCGAACGCCTCGATCTCGTGCGGCTCTCCGTCCTTGAAGCCGTCGGCGAGGCCGAGGCAGTGCCAGCCCCGGGCGAAGCGCGTCGGCGGCCTGCCCGTCTCGATGACCCGGACCTCGTCGTTGAGAGCAGTCATCTCGTTGTCCCTTCTCGTGTGGGGATTCCGGGGGGTTCCGGGATTCAGTTCCCGGCGGCGAGTTCCACGGCGATGTCGATGAGCTGGTCCTCCTGGCCGCCGACCAGACGGCGTTCGCCCGCGCGCAGGAGGATCTCGGCGCCGGAGACGCCGTACCGCTCGGCCTGCCGGTAGGCGTGCTTGAGGAAGCTGGAGTAGACCCCGGCGTGGCCCATCAGGAGGGCGAGCCGGTCGAGCCGGCACTCCTCGTCCATGACCGGACGGACCACGTCCTCGGCCGCGTCGATGATCTTCAGGACGTCGATGCCGGTACGGATGCCCATCTTGGCGCAGACGGCGACGAACGCCTCGACGGCGGTGTTGCCCGCGCCGGCGCCGAGCCGGCGGGTGGAGCCGTCGATCTGAAGGGCACCGGCCCTGACGGCGGCGACGGAGTTGCCGGTGCCGAGGGCCAGGTTCTCGTGTCCGTGGAAGCCGACCTGGGCGTCGTCGCCGAGTTCGGCCACCAGGGCCTCGACCCGGGCGGTCACGTCGTCCATGACCATGGCGCCGGCCGAGTCGACCACGTACACGCACTGGCAGCCGGCGTCGGCCATGACGCGGCCCTGCCGCGCGAGCTTCTCGGGGGTCGTGGAGTGGGCCATCATCAGGAAGCCGACGGTCTCGAGTCCCCGCTCCCTGGCGAGCCCGAAGTGCTGGTCGGCGATGTCGGCCTCGGTGCAGTGGGTGGCGATGCGGCAGACGCCCGCGCCGTTGTCGTGGGCGGCGCGGATGTCGTCCTTGACGCCGAGTCCGGGAAGCATCAGGAAGGCGATCCTCGCCCGCCGCGCGGTCTTCGCCGCGACCTTGATCAGTTCCTGTTCGGGGGTCTTCGAGAAGCCGTAGGTGAACGAGGATCCGCCGAGTCCGTCGCCGTGCGTCACCTCGATCACCGGGACCCCGGCGTCGTCGAGGGCCGCGACGACGGAGCGCACGTCCTCCGCGGTGAACTGATGCCGCTTGGCGTGCGATCCGTCGCGCAGCGAGGAGTCGGTGATCCGGATGTCGAGGGTGTCCGAGTAGGGCATGGGAGGTGCTCCTTACGCGCCCGGCGCGAGGAGCGCCTTGGCGAACTCCTCGCCGACCTTGGTGGCGGCGGCGGTCATGATGTCGAGGTTTCCGGCGTAGGGCGGCAGGTAGTCGCCGGCGCCCTCGACCTCCAGGAAGATCGCGACGCGGGCCATCCCGCCGTTCTCCGGGCCGGGATCGTCGAACTGCGGCTCGGCGCGCAGCCGGTAGCCGGGCACGTAGGCGGCGACCTGCTCGGCGACCTCCTTGACGGAGAGGGTGATGGCGGCGCGGTCGGCGTCCTCGGGGATGGCGCAGAAGACGGTGTCGCGCATGATGACGGCCGGCTCCGCCGGGTTGAGGATGATGATCGCCTTGCCGCGTCCGGCGCCGCCGATGGTCTCGATGCCACGGGAGGTGGTACGGGTGAACTCGTCGATGTTCGCGCGGGTTCCGGGTCCCGCCGAGACGGAGGCCACCGAGGCGACGATCTCGGCGTACGGCACGGGGACGACGCGCGAGACCGCGTACACCATGGGGATGGTGGCCTGTCCGCCGCAGGTGATCATGTTGACGTTGGGCTGGTCGAGGTGTGCGCGGAGGTTCGCGGGCGGTACGACGGCGGGGCCGACGGCGGCCGGGGTCAGGTCGACCGCCTTGATGCCGAGTGCGGCGTAGCGGGGGGCGTTGGCGCGGTGGACGCGGGCGCTGGTGGCCTCGAAGACGATGCCGGGCTTCTCGTCCTGGGCGAGGAGCCGGTCGACGCCCTCGTGGCTGGTCTCCAGGCCGGCGCGGGCGGCGCGGGCGAGGCCCTCGCTGGCGGGGTCGACGCCGATCATCCAGCGGGGTTCGACGTACGCGGAGCGCTGGAGCTTGTACAGCAGGTCGGTGCCGATGTTGCCGGATCCGACGATCGCGGCACTCACCTTGGTCGTGGCGGTCATGATCACCTCAGATGAAGGACAGGGAGACCGGGCCGAGCCCGGTGAACTCGGCGGTGAAGGTCGCGCCGGCCGTCACGTCGACGGCCCGGGTGCAGGAACCGGGCAGCACCAGGTGCCCCTTCCGCAGGGGCACGCCGAAGCGGGCCACGGTGCGGGCCAGCCAGGCGACGGAGACCGCCGGGTCGCCGAGGACGGCGTCGCCGCGGCCCTCGGCGAGCAGTTCGCCGCCGCTCGTCAGCCGCGCCCCGATCGCCTTCGGGTCGAGCTCGCGGGGGTCGCGGCCCTCGCCGATGACGAACCCGGCGGAGGAGGCGTTGTCCGCGATGGTGTCGGCGATGGTGATCCGCCAGTCGCCGATCCTGCTGTCGATCAACTCCAGGGCGGGTACGACGCGTTCGGCGGCGGCGAGGACGTCGGCCGGGGTGCAGGACTCCCCCGGCAGGTCGTCGCCGAGGACGAAGCCGACCTCGACCTCGACGCGCGGGTGACAGTAGCGGGAGAGGGGGACGGGGCGGCCGGGGCTCAGCTCCATGTCGTGGAACAGGTGGCCGTAGTCGGGCTCGTCGACGCCCATCATCCGCTGCATGACGGGGGACGACAGGCCCACCTTGTGGCCCCGGACCTCCGCCCCGGACGCGAGGCGGCGGCGGACGTTGACGAGCTGGATCTCGTACGCGTCCTCGGTGTCGATGCCGGGGAACGCCTCGGTCAGCGGGGCGATCGGCCTGACGTCGTGTTCGGCGGAGCGCAGCAGCTCGGCCGCCTCGTGTCTCTGGCGGTCCGTGAGCATGACGGGGGTCCCTCCTGCGGGCGGTTGGGGCTGTTCGGCGAGGCTAGGGCGGTGCCGGGGACCGCGGGGAGCGCCCGTTCCCGCTGAGCGGGAAAGCCACCCGTCCCCCGTGCCCTGCGTGGCCCTCGACCCCGCGGTCCCCGTCCGTTGCGGCCCTCCGCCCGCCCCGTTGGGGGCAATCGTCCGCCAGGGGCGATGGGGATCCCCCCTGGCGGACGAATGCCCACACGGGGGTGGGACGGGCGGGGGCGCCGCACCGGGGGCGGGGCACCGCGACGGCGGATGCGGGTCCGCATCGGGGGCCGCGCCGGTGGGAGTGGGCGCCGGGCAGGGGGGTCAGTGGGTTCCGTACACCGGGTGCGGGGGCTCCGCGGCCGCCAGGAGTTTCAGGGCCGTCTCGCCCGCCTCCCCCGGGGCCCAGCGCGCGCCCTTGTCGGCCGTCGGACCGGGACGCCAGCCCTCCATGACCGTGATCCGGCCGGCCTCGGCCTCGAAGACCCTGCCCGTGACGCCCGCCGAGGCGGCGGAGCCCAGCCAGACGACGAGCGGGGAGACGTTCTCCGGGGCCATGGCGTCGAAGGCGGCGCCCCCGGGCGCGGCCATGGTCTCGGCGAAGGCCTGCTCGGTCATACGGGTGCGGGCGGCGGGGGCGATCGCGTTGACCTGGACGCCGTAGCGGGCCGTCTCCGCGGCCGCGACGAGGGTGAGGCCGACGATCCCGGCCTTGGCGGCGGCGTAGTTGCCCTGGCCGACGCTGCCGAGGAGACCCGCGCCGGAGCTGGTGTTGATCACCCGCGCCTCGGGCGTCCGGCCGGCCTTGGCCTCGGCGCGCCAGTGCGCCGTGGCGTACTTGAGCGGCAGGAAGTGTCCCTTGAGGTGGACGCGCATGACGGCGTCCCAGTCGTCCTCGTCGAGGTTGACCAGCATGCGGTCGCGCAGGAAGCCGGCGTTGTTGACGAGGGTGTCGAGGCGGCCGAAGGCGTCGAGGGCGGTGGCGATGAGGGAGGCCGCGCCGTCGGCGGTGGCGATGTCGCCGCCGTGGGCGACCGCCGCTCCGCCCGAGGCCGTGATCTCGTCGACGACCTCCCGGGCCGGTCCCGCGCCGCCGCCTCCGGTGCCGTCGAGGCCGACGCCGAGGTCGTTGACGACGACCCGGGCGCCCTCGGCGGCGAAGGCGAGCGCGTGGGCGCGGCCGAGGCCTCGTCCCGCTCCGGTGACGATCACGACGCGTCCGTCGCACAGTCCGGTCATGGTGTGTTCCCTTCGCTGGGCGTGTGGTTGACGGTGGCGGCGTCGAGGAAGGCGGGGCGTTCCCCGCCGCCGTGCACGGGCAGACTGGCGCCGCTGATGTACGCGGCGCGGTCGGAGGCGAGGAAGACGCAGGCGTCGCCGACGTCGGCGGGTTCGGCGAGCCGGCCGAGCGGCACGGTGCGGCCGACGGCGGCGATGCCGTCCTCGTCCCCGTAGTGCAGCGGGGACAGCTCGGTGCGCACCATGCCGAGGACGAGCGTGTTGACCCGCACCCGTGGCGCCCATTCCACGGCCATGGACCGGGCGAGGTTGTCCAGGCCCGCCTTGGCGGCTCCGTACGCGGCGCTGCCGGGTGACGGGCGGGTGCCGCTGACGCTGCCGATCATGATGATGGCCCCTCCCCCGTCCTGCCGCCGCATCACCTCGTACGCGGCGAGGGAGGCGGTCAGGGGGGCGACGAGGTTCAGTTCGACGACCCGGGCCTGCTGGGCGGCTCCGCCGTCGCCGAGCATCCGGAAGGGGGTTCCCCCGGCGTTGTTGACCAGGACGTCGAGCCTGCCGTGGTCGTCGCGCACCCGGTCGAAGAAGTCCGTGACCGCCGTCGGGTCGCGCAGGTCGACGGGGAGGAAGCGGGCCGTGCGGCCCGCCGCCTCGACGGGCCTGTCGGGGGCCCGTCGCGCGCAGGTCACGACCTCCGCTCCCGCTTCGAGCAGGGACCGGGTGATTCCGGCGCCGACGCCCCGTGTGCCGCCGGTGACGACGGCGACGGATCCCGACAGATCGATGATGACTGCCAATGGACACCTCCCGCAGCGTGCGAACCGCTGCTATCTTCCGCCTAACAAACGTTTGGTGGAAAGGTAGCTGATCTGGTCATGGGTGTCTCCACCTCCGCCCCGGACGAGGGCGTCGCCGTCGTCACCGTCGATTTCCCCCCGGTCAACGCCCTTCCCGTGCGGGGCTGGTACGACCTCGCCGCCGCGGTGCGCGCCGCCGGGGCCGACCCCGGGGTCCGCTGCGTCGTGCTCACCGCCGCGGGCCGCGGCTTCAACGCCGGCGTCGACATCAAGGAGATCCAGCGCACGGCCGGGCACGACGCCCTCCTGGGCGCCAACCGCGGCTGCTACGAGGCGTTCGCCGCCGTCTACGACTGCGAGGTGCCGGTGGTCGCCGCCGTGCACGGCTTCTGCCTCGGCGGCGGCATCGGCCTCGTCGGCAACGCCGACGCGATCGTCGCCTCCGACGACGCGACCTTCGGCCTCCCCGAACTGGACCGGGGCGCGCTCGGCGCGGCCACCCACCTCGCCCGGCTGGTCCCCCAGCAGCTGATGCGGACCCTGTACTACACCTCGCGCACCGTCACCGCCCAGGAGCTGCACCGGCACGGCTCGGTGTGGCGGGTCGTCCCGCGTGAGGAGCTGACGGCCGCGGCCCTCGAACTGGCCCGTGAGATCGCCGCCAAGGACGGGCGGTTGATCCGGCTCGCCAAGGCCGCGATCAACGGCATCGACCCGGTGGACGTCCGCCGGAGCTACCGCTTCGAGCAGGGCTTCACCTTCGAGGCCAACCTCAGCGGCGTCGCCGACCGGGTCCGCGACGCGTTCGGCAAGGACGTCCTCGAAACGGACAAGGAGCAGCAGTCGTGAGCAAGGACAAGACGATGACCGCCGAGGAGGTCGTGGGCCGCCTCCGCAGCGGGATGACGATCGGCATCGGCGGCTGGGGTTCCCGGCGCAAGCCGATGGCTCTGGTCCGGGCGCTGCTGCGGTCGGACCTCACCGACCTGACCGTGGTCTCGTACGGCGGTCCTGACGTCGGGCTCCTCGCCGCCGCCGGGAAGATCCGCAAGCTGGTCGCGGCCTTCGCCACCCTCGACTCCGTCCCCCTCGAGCCGCACTTCGGCGCGGCCCGGCAGCGCGGCGCCTTCGAACTGGTGGAGCTGGACGAGGCGATGGTCATGTGGGGCCTGACCGCCGCCGTGCACCGGCTGCCCTTCATGCCCATCAGGGCCGGGCTCGCCTCCGACGTGATGCGCGTCAACCCGTCGCTGCGGACGGTGAGGTCCCCGTACGAGGACCGCGAGGAGCTCGTCGCCGTCCCCGCGCTCCGGCTCGACGCCGCCCTGGTCCACCTCAACCGCGCCGACGTCCACGGCAACGGCCAGTACCTCGGCCCCGACCCGTACTTCGACGACCTGTTCTGCGAGGCCGCCGACACCGCGTACGTCTCCTGCGAGCGGATCGTGGCGACCCCGGAGCTGCTCAAGGACGCGGGACCGCAGTCCCTGCTCGTCAAGCGCGCGTTCGTCGACGGTGTCGTCGAGACCCCGAACGGCGCGCACTTCACCTCCTGCGTCCCCGACCACGACCGGGACGAGGCCTTCCAGCGCGCCTACGTCAAGGCCGCCCGCGACCCGGACGCCTGGCGGGCCTTCACCGCGCGGTTCCTGTCCGGGGACGAGGACGCCTACCAGGCCGCGGTGGCGGCGTTCCACGAGGAGGAAGCATGAGCGGCACCCGTACGAGCGGGGCGACGCGGGCCGAGTACTGCGTGGTGGCCTGCGCCGAGGCGTGGCGGGACGCGGGCGAGGTCCTGGCCAGCCCGATGGGCACCGTCCCGATGATCGGCGCCCGGCTCGCCAGGCTCACCTTCTCCCCCGACCTGCTGCTCACCGACGGCGAGGCGCTGCTCATCGACGACGTGCCGGCGGTCGGCGCCGCGCCCCGGGTGGTGGAGGGCTGGCTGCCGTACCGGCAGCACCTGGCGCTGGTCGCCACCGGGCGACGGCACGTGATGATGGGCGCGAGCCAGCTCGACCGGTACGGCAACCAGAACATCAGCTGCGTCGGCGACTGGGAGCGGCCCAGGCGACAGCTCCTCGGTGTGCGCGGCGCCCCCGTCAACACCCTCAACAACCCGACGAGTTACTGGGTGCCCAAGCACTCGGCACGGGTCTTCGTCGAGCGGGTCGACATGGTCTGCGGAGTCGGGTACGACCGGGCCGCCGCGGCCGGCCCCTCCGCCACCCGCTACCACCGCCTGCCGGACGTCATCAGCGACCTGGGCGTCTTCGACTTCGAGACTCCGGACCGCACCATGCGGCTGCGCTCGCTGCACCCCGGCGTCACGGTCGAACAGGTCACGGAGGCCACCGGCTTCGCGCTCACCGTCCCCGACGAGGTGCCGTTCACCCGCGAGCCCACCGCAGAGGAACTGCGGCTGATCCGCGAGGAGATCGACCCGAAGGGGCTGCGCGACCGCGAGGTCGTCTCATGAGCGACGTCACGATCGCCACCCCGTTCACCGACCTCGTCGGGGTGCGGCACCCCGTCGTGCAGACCGGCATGGGGTGGGTGGCCGGCCCCCGCCTGGTCTCGGCGACCGCGAACGCGGGCGCGCTCGGCATCCTCGCCTCGGCGACGATGACCGTCGAACACCTCCGCTCCGCCGTGCGCGAGGTCAGGTCCCGCACCGACGCGCCCTTCGGCGTGAACCTGCGCGCGGACGCCGGGGACGCGGCCGAGCGCGTACGGATCATCATCGACGAGGGCGTACGGGTCGCCTCGTTCGCCCTCGCCCCGTCCCGCGAGCTGATCGAGCGGCTCAAGGACGCCGGGGTCGTCGTCATCCCCTCCGTCGGAGCCAGGCGGCACGCCGAGAAGGTCGCCGCGTGGGGTGCCGACGCGGTGATCGTGCAGGGGGGTGAGGGCGGCGGCCACACCGGGAACGTCGCCAGCACCGTCCTGCTCCCGCAGGTCGTGGACGCCGTCGACATCCCGGTCGTCGCGGCCGGCGGCTTCCACGACGGGCGCGGCCTGGTCGCGGCGCTCGCCTACGGCGCGGCCGGGGTCGCCATGGGCACCCGCTTCCTGCTCACCTCCGACAGCACGGTCCCCGACGCGGTGAAGGCCCGCTACCTCGCGGCGGCGGTCGGGGATGTCACCGTCACCACGAAGGTGGACGGCCTGCCCCACCGGATGCTGCGCACCGAGCTCGTCGACGCGCTGGAACGCTCGGGCCGGGCCGCCTCACTGGCGCGGGCGGTCCGGCACGCCGCGGCCTTCCGGCGCGAGTCCGGCATGAGCTGGGCGCGGATGGTCCGCGACGGCCTGGCGATGAAGCACGGCAAGGACCTGACGTGGAGCCAGGTGCTGCTCGCCGCCAACACCCCCATGCTCCTGAAGGCCTCCATGGTGGAAGGCCGGACCGATCTCGGCGTGATGGCCGCCGGGCAGGTCGCGGGACTCATCGACGACCTGCCGTCCTGCGCCGAACTGGTCGACCGCGTCATGGCCGAGGCGCGGGCCGCCCTCGACGCACTGCCCGTCCCCGCCGCCCTGCCCACCACCGGCTGACCCACCCGGCACGGGTCGACCCACCCACCGGGCTGCCCCCCGTCACCGGCTGACCCGCCGTCCGAGCCGACCCGCCCGTCACCGACCGACCCACCCGGCGCGGGCTGACCCGCTCAACAGACCGCCCCCCGTCACCGGCTGACCCGCCCGGCGCCGGTTCCGCCGGCCCGCGGCGGGCTGTTCCGCCCGTCACGGCCGGCCTCCCGTACGCGGCCCGGTCCCGCCCGTCGCGGGCCGGCCGGCCGTATGCCGCCCTGCCCGTCCGTCACGGGCCGGCCGGCCGTACCACGCACATCTCCAGGCAATCCCCTCGTCACCCTTGGAGTCGCATCATGCGTGCCCTCACCCTCCGGCGTGCCACCGCCGTGGTCACCGCCACCGTCGTCCTGGGCGGTCTGCCCGCCCTCGCCGCCGCCGACGCCCCGGCGGGATCCGTCACCGCGAGCTCGGCCGAGGCCGGCGCCGACCCCGGCGCCGTCCGCCCCGTCGCGCTCCAGGGCGCGGTCAACGTCCGTGACCTGGGCGGCCTCCGTACGTACACGGGCCGGCAGGTGCGCTACGGGCAGGTGTTCCGGGCCGACGCCCTGAACAGGCTGACCGACGCGGACCTCGCCGTCCTGTCCGGTCTCGGCCTGCGTACCGTCCTGGACTTCCGCACCCCGGAGGAGGTCGGGCGGGACGGCGCCGACCGCCTCCCGGACGGGCTCGCCCCGACCGCCCGGCCCGTGGCCGACCTCGGCCTGTACGCCACGACGACCGCGGTCATCGGTTCCAAGGACCCCGTCAGGCAGCGGGAGACGCTCGGCGACGGCAAGGCCGAGCGGCTGATGCGGGACATCTACCGGACCTTCGTCACCGACGCGGACAGCCGCCGCCGGTTCGCGGAGACGGTGCGGGACGTCGCCGACCGGCGGCGGGGCGCGGTGCTCTTCCACTGCACGTCCGGCAAGGACCGCACCGGCTGGATGAGCTACGTGCTGCTGCGCGCCGTCGGCGTCCCGGCAGAGGCCGCCGAGCGGGAGTTCCTGCTGTCCAACACCTTCCGCGCGGCGGCGGACCGACGGGTCCGTGAGGGGCTGAAGCAGGGCGGTTACATGGAGCACCCGGATCTGCTCGTCCCGCTCCAGGAGGTCCGCGCCGACTACCTGGGATCCGCCGTGGACCAGATCGAGAAGGACTACGGCAACTTCCACCGGTACCTCACCGAGGGCCTCGGCCTGGACACCGCGACCCTGGCGAAGCTCCGGGCCCGGCTCGTGCGGTAGCCCCGCTGGACGACGGAAGGCCGCCGGGGGGGGGGGGCCCCCCCCCCGCGCCGCGGGCGCCACCCCCCCCCGCACCCCCCCGGGAATTAAAGCAAGCCCCGGCCCCCCCCCCCCCCCACAACAGAAACGCC